>SXPO01000066.1 GCA_005793285.1 Nitrospiraceae bacterium | reverse complement strand
GCCGAGCGTGATGAGGATGTAGAACCCAAGGACTGTGGGAGGCAGCACGATCGGCAGCGCAACCATCGCTTCTACGACCGGCCTAAACGGAGAGCGGGTATGGGCCAGCCACCAGGCGAGCGGCGTCCCTACGATGAGCAGCACGATCACCGTCGATGTGGCCAGTCGCAGGGTGACCCACAGTGCGCTCAGATCCAGGTCTGTCAAGACTCCCATCGGTACTCTCTACTTCAGTTCATAGCCATAGCGTATGATGATCGTCTTAGCTTGTGGACCCCTCATGAACTCCATGAGTGCTTTTGCCGCTGCGTTGTCCTTGCCCTTTGTCAATAAGATCACGTCCTGTTTAATCGGTTCGTGCAGGTTATTGGGGACATCCCAGCGACTTTCCTGCCCCGTGATCTTCGGGTCAAGAACCTGTGAGAAAGCAACGAACCCCAACTGGGCATTGCCGGACGCGATGAACCCCATGGTTTGGCCGAGACTCTCCCCCATGACAATTTGGGGTTGTAGGCTTTCCCAGAGTGCCAGCTTTTGCATCACCTGCATCGCTGCGACGCCGTACGGCGCAGTCTTGGGGTTCGCGATGGCCAAGCGCTTGAAGGCTTTCGAGCGTAACGTCTCTTCTCCCTTGACCAGGCCGGCGCTCGGACTCCAGAGCACGAGACGGCCGACCGCATAGGTAAAGCGGGAATCCTTGACCCCAATCCCCTCGTCCTCCAACAGCTTGGGGCGTTCCATATCTGCGGAGAAAAACACATCGAACGGCGCGCCGTTTTTGATTTGCGAATAGAAACTTCCGGAGGAACCGGTGGCGACCCGGACGTTGTGACCGGTAGCGGTTTCGAATTCAGTCGCGATTTCACGAAACGGTGGAACGAAATTGGCCGCGACTGCCACCAAGACTTGCTCGGCGAAGACCGGGGTCGCCATCGTACTCACGATACCCAACAAGCACGATGCAAGAACCCTCTGTTTCATAGCCGATCCTTTCTAAATTCTGACTCGCACGGAGGCATAGAAATAATCGCTATCCTTGTTTCCGCCAGCCGGCAATTGAGTCAGGATGGCGGAGTTGTCGAAATAGGATCCCTTGAACCAATGGACATATCCGACATCGAAGTCCAGGTTAGCGCTCAGCGCATATTGGGCGCGAAGTTCCACATCGTGCCCCAATGAAGTCCCGGCGTTTCCGGTGGTATCCCGTAATCCGGAGCTGCTGAAGAAATCTTTGCTTTGGGCCAGATACCAGACGCGATGCTTGACTTGCACCGTCCAGTTTGGCGCGGGGGTGATGATCAGCCGCCATCCGGGCGAATTCAGGTTCGTTCTGGATTGTGGCCCCCAAATCCCGGTTGGCCCATACTCAAACCTTCGAGCGCCAAACAAGGTGTCAAACCCGCCATTCTGACTATCGCCTGGTTGACGATCTCCACTGGCGTAGTCGTAATGGAAGACCAGTCTTGGAGTCCAGGGCAGGTTAAACGTATAGCCAAGATCGAGATGCTGAAAATGAGCGAAGTGATCGGTAACGCCCTGATGGCCGGTTTGCCAAGAGGTCTCTATTTCATAATCCGGTTCCCCCGCTGTGGGCTCCTTGTACAGGCGACCTCCGGCGGTTGAATAGGTGCGATGCGTGGTCCCGTTCGGGAGGCGTTGATCGTTCAGGCCGAAATAATAGGCGTCCACCTGGAACCAGGGGAAATGTTTGCTCTCCAGATAGGCCCCCCAAAAGAATTGGTTGTGATATTGCTGATCGAGTCGCACGTCATCCCGCACAACCGGTTGTGTTGCAAACGCTCGGATTCTCCATGTCTTGTCTTGCCCGATTTGCCAATGAAACCCATCGAAGGAATTCGTGGTGTTTCGGAAATCATTGCGCGCGATCAAACGGCGCCGACCGAAGTCCATCGTCATACGGCCAAAGTGGACATCGGTGCGGAGCCCGGTTCCCAAGACATTGTTTACGGTGAATGAGCCGAGGAGCTGTACGACATCGAATTCATTAACCGTGGTCGTGTCCTGGAAATCGCCGCGCGCTCCATTTAAAAAAGCGCGCGAGTCCTGACCTTCAAATAGGAGTCGAAACGGCCTGTCGCCGCCCAACCCAATACGAACGCGCGACCGGAGAGCTATTTGGTCGTCCATCCCTCCGTTTCCGATCGCTTGATTCGCCCGCCAGGGGTGGTCCACCGACTCGAAACGGGTGCGCTGTTCGAGTCCGAGATCGATCCAGTCCGGCAAATGAAGCCCAGTTTTCAGGTAACGATTCCACTCAAGTTCACGCCGTTGATTGAGCGCGGCATCGGCTGGTTCGATCCAGTTTTTCCCAGTTTGCGCCGAGGCTTTGAAGTAGGCCTCATTCGTGATCAGCTCCTTGTCGCGCATGAGTTTGAATATTGGGTCTTCCGTACTCTGAAACCGCCACGTTCCGTTTTTCTCCACCAGTTCGCCATACTCGACGGCCTTGGCCGAGCCCGCTCCGAGAGCCAAGAGCAGGGTGCTCAGGAAGGCGCAGCACCAACTGCGCAGGGTCATAGATCTTCCTGTTATTGGCCACCGCAATTCGTGAGCCAGGTTTATGTTGGTTTGGTTGTCAGCCGGCGCGCAGCGCATGGATCTTTCCTGTTTCGCTGGTGTCATAGCCGCCCAGCGCCTCAATCTCATTCCGAAATGGCAGGCTGGCGAGGGTCTCGAACAAATGGGCTAAGGTCGGATGGGACTTCAGATAGGCTTTAGGCACGACCAGGTCATAGCGCGCTGCTTGCAGTGGTATGAAATCCAAGTTGAACTGCTGCGCTGCGGACCGAATTCCGATCCCAACGTCCGCGTGGCGATCGGCAATGGTTCTTGCCACGGCGAAGTGCGACGATACAATCCGGTCATATCCGTGAACCTGTTTCGGCTGGACTCCTGCTGCGTGCAATCGTTGATCGAGCAGCAGCCGTGCCCCTGAACCCTCTTCTCTATTCACGAGGGTGACGAGAGGTTCAGCAAGATCCGCGGTTGTGCGAATGGACTTTGGATTGCCGGATCGCACGAGAAAGCCCTCCTCCCAGGTTGCGAAGGTCACGACGTCGTATCCGGATCCTTTCAGCGCTCGCTTCAGAAAAGGGAGATTGGACTCGCCTGTGGTCGGATCAAAGAGATGGACGCCGGCAACATGCACTTCGCCTCTTTGCAGAGCTTGGAGCGCCGCCATGCTGCCCGTCATCCAGCCGATAACGGAGGTGCGGTCTTTATGGCGTCGCAAATGTTCCCCAACCAAAAAAATTGCCGGGTCACAGCCGGCCACTGAAATGTCCTGTTCGATCTCGTCTCGATCGCGTGAGAGTGTGACTTGCACCCTGTTGCCGGACAGCTTGCCGTCTCTCTCGGTGACATAGCCGTCAGCAGGGATGGCGAAGGAGAGCTGCTCACCCAAGTCGGTAACTGGCCGTACGATCGTCCGCTTTCCAACGGTTGAGACTTTGACCCGCTTCGGTCGATCTCCCGGTTCAGCTTGAAAAAGCTGGCCGACTAGGACGCCTTCAATCAGGTCTTCTGCCGGAGTGAGGCTGAAGAGGTCCTCCACCTGGCATTCGAGCGCTGTGGCCAGTTGGAGGGCCACAGCGGTCGATGGCAAGTACAGATTTGATTCAATGGCCGATATGGCTTGCCGAGTCATGCCAGTTCGAGCGGCAAGATTACTCTGGGAATGGCCTCGTCCCGTGCGAATTGCCTTGAGGCGATTGGAAAATTGCGCAGGCTTTTCTGGGTTGCGTTCGGAGAGCTTCATATTTCCTTGTAGCAACAATAATTGACAGACGTCAAGTATACGTGCGCATGTTCACATACGTGTTATTAAAAATGGCAGTCTGTAAATATATATGTACAATCATGATGGGAATAGTATAGTATGGCGAGTCTTTGAAAATATAGACGTCATGTTGGAGGTCAGGAAGAAAATGAAAGCGCCTGCATTCCTTTTGGGAGTCAGTGTCCTTCTCATCGGTATATCTCCAGCCTTGGCAGAGGAGACAATTCGCGTTGGCCATTTCCCGAATATCACCCACGTGCAAGGTCTGGTTGCGCACCATCTTTCGCGGACAGGACAGGGTTGGTTCGAGAAGCGGCTGGGTAAAGATGTAAAGATCGAATGGTACAGCTACAATGCCGGGCCGAGTGCGATTGAAGCCATCTTGGCTGGTACGATTGATCTGACGTATGTGGGGCCAAATCCAGCACTGAATGCCTATGGTAAATCCGGGGGCGAGGAGATCAGGATTCTTGCTGGTGCGGCGGCTGGTGGCGCCGCATTGGTGGTGCAGCCGGATTCTGGCCTCAAACAGCCGGCTGATTTCCGTGGTAAAACCATCGCGACCCCACAACTTGGCAACACTCAGGATGTGGCCTGTCGGGCCTGGCTCGCCAATGGGGGATTGAAAATCACGCAGACCGGTGGTGAGGCCTTCATCGTTCCGACGCCGAACCCCGATCAAATTACGCTGTTTCAGCAGCGGAAGCTTGACGCGGTCTGGACGGTCGAGCCATGGGTGTCACGGTTGGAGCGTGAGGCTGGAGGCAAAGTCGTGCTTGAGCAATCGAAGGAAAGTATCACTCTTCTCGTGTCGGGGGTGAAATTTCTCAAGACCAAACGAGAGCTTGCGGCAAAGTTCGCTCAAGCTCACCGAGAGTTGACGGAGTGGATTCTGGCGCATCCTGCGGAAGCACAACGGATGGTCCAGGCCGAACTCGTCTTCGAAACGCAGGCCAAGGTATCGCCTGAGTTGATCGCACAAGCCTGGAAACGCATCGCATTACGTTCGGAAACCTCCATCGAAGAATTTCAGCAATTCGTGAGTCACGCGCAACGTGCTGGATTCATGCGGGCGGCGCCAGACTTGTCGCGGCTCATTGAAGGATGGCGTTGACATGGAAGGGGGAGAGGCTTCGCTGGCGGATCGTGTCACAGGCAAACTTGTGTTGGAGCATGTCTCCAAGTGGTTCCAGACCAGTTCCATGAACGTTCATGCGCTTGATGATGTGACGCTCCGCATTGCCGAGGGAGAATTTGTCTGCCTCGTCGGTCCCAGCGGTTGCGGGAAATCGACGCTGTTGAATATGATCGCCGGGTTAGATCGACCTGACCGGGGGGTGGTCCAGGCCGACGGACAGATGATTACGGGTCCGGGACCGCATCGCCTGATGATGTTCCAAGAAGCTGCGCTCTTTCCCTGGCTCACGGTCCTTGGAAATGTTCTTTTCGGCCTCAACCTCATCAACGGCTTGAGCGCGGTGGAACGCCGTGAGAAAGCCGAGTATTTTTTAGAACTCGTCGGCTTGAAGCGGTTCATGCATGCGAATGTCCATGAATTGTCCGGCGGTATGAAACAACGTGTGGCGCTGGCTCGATCGCTGGCCCCGAACCCCAGTGTGCTGTTGATGGATGAGCCGTTTGGCGCCTTGGACGCGCTGACTCGTGAGCAGCTGTACGGGGATATTCAACGGATCTGGAGCCAGCACCGGAAGACGATTGTCTTCGTGACGCATAACGTGCGCGAAGCGGTCTGTCTTGGAGACCGTGTCATCCTCTTTTCTCCCCATCCTGGGCGGATTCGTGAGGAGTTCGAGATTCCGCTCCCTCGCCCGCGCGACATCAATAGTGTGGACCTTGCCCGCTATTCGACGGAAATCACCCGTGTTTTGAAAGGCTATGTCCAGGCGGAGGTCGCGGGATGATCACACGGTGGTTGGTTGCCGCGCTATTCTTTTCGGCTCTTGCTGTCTCGTGGCATCTGCTGGTTGCCGCCAAGATCTGGTCTCCGCTCCTGCTGCCGGCTCCGTTGAGTGTATTGGACTATCTGCGGTCGGCGGTTGAAGATGGAACATTGTTCGAAGCGATGCTCGTGACGGTTCGGCGTCTCTTGATCGGTTATGGTCTGGGGATTCTCGTAGGACTTCCCTTGGGCCTCTTGACGGCTTCGTCGAAATGGTCTCAGGACACGATCGGGGTCCTGGCATTAGGACTTCAGACGCTTCCCAGTGTCTGTTGGGTCCCGTTGGCGCTGCTCTGGTTCGGGCAGACGGAATCCGCCATGCTGTTCGTGGTGGTAATGGGAACATTGTGGTCCTTGATCATTGCGACCGATACCGGCGTACGGACGATCCCGCCGATTTATAGCCGCGCTGCCCGCAGCATGGGATCGTCCGGATTCCACACCTGGACCCATGTCATTCTGCCTGCCGCGCTTCCGTTTCTCTTGAGCGGGATGAAACAGGGGTGGGCATTCGCCTGGCGATCTCTGATGGCGGCGGAAATTTATGTGACGATTCTGACTGGGTTCGGTCTCGGGCATCTGCTGCATTATGGCCGAGAGTTGAGTGCGATGGATCAAGTCATCGGTGTGATGATCGTCATTGTTCTCATTGGATTGGCCGTCGACAAAACGTTGTTCGCTCCGATTGAACGATTTCTCCATCGCCGTTGGGGAACCGGGAGATCGTAAGGGGTCTTTTATCACCAGCAGGGAGGGCAGGATGAGGATGCGGCTGGCAAGATGGACGGTGCCGAGGAAGTTTTTTGCGCGGAGACACTGATGCGGGACGAACGAACGGCGGATTACTATGCGCTCTTGGAACTGCTGCCGACCGCTACCGAGCCCGAGATCAAGAAGGCCTGGCATGAGCAGCTTCAAGTGTGGCATCCGGACCGCTTCACGCATGCGCCGACATTGCACGAAAAAGCTGAAGCCCGAACCAAGCTCATCAACCAGGCCTACCAGACGCTGAGCGATCCCACCGCGCGCGCGCGCTACGATGCAACTGTGCAGCCGACGGCGTCTCCGACCGCGCAGACCACTAGGCCACCTTCTGCGTCGCCCTATGCAGCGACTCCACCCAGGCAGGCGGCGCCTCAGTCGCGTGAGCGACGAGGACCGCAATCCCCCATTATGCTCGTGAAGCAGGAGCGGGGCACGATCATGGTGCCTGCCATCCATCTCTATATTGATACCAGAGAACCCCATCCGTATGGCTTTCAGGGGTTCACCCGCATTGCCGGGACGATGCGGGAATCATTGCCCGTCGGTAACTATGCAGTGGCGGAGATGCCGGAGGTTCTGGCAATCAAGAGCCTGAACGTGGAAGTGCTCTACACGATTTTCTCCAATCCGCATGATGATCGCACCCCCTTTCTGATCGAACTCGAACAGATGCAGTCCTACCCCGCTCGGGTTCTGGTGATCGAAGGCACCGTCCAGCATAAGAAGGCCGGAGGCCGTCTCAATCAGTATCACAAGAACGGGTTGATGGATTTTCTCGATGCGCTGACCGCGCGCTACGGTGTACAGATCATCTATGCCGATACGCGGGACGAAGCGGAAGAACGCATTGCCAACCTCGCCGCCCTCCACTACTCCTATCATTTTGCCGAACAGATGGGATTCGGCCGCTGTCTGACTGAGAACAACGTGTAGGAGCGAACGGTGTGAGAAGAAGCGCGTAGGGCCGATGGCTTATAGCGGATCAAAGACAATCCCCTGCGTTTCTTGTTCGTGGCATAGGCCAGTAGCTCCCGGTACCGTTTGCTTACCGGGGAGGATTGAATCCGTGGGGATTGAGGCTCTGCCAGCGCCAGGTATCGGCGCACATGTCTGAGAGTCCACGCTCGGCTCGCCACACGAGCAGGTTGGTCGCTTGGCCTGGATCTGCATAGCAGGACGCGATATCGCCGGATCGGCGAGGCGCCACCCTGTAGGCGATTCGTGTGCCGCTGGCTTGCTCGAACGCCCTCACGATATCCAACACGCTATAGCCTTTGCCGGTGCCGAGATTCACCGTCAGGCACTCTGTCGATTGGTTCCATCGACCGAGCTTCTCCAACCGCTTTGAGACCGGCAAAATGAATCACCGCCGTCGCCTGACAATGCCGCAAGGCGGCGATCAGCGCGGCACGGTCGCGGCAGTCCCCACGGATCAGCGGCACAGTCTTTCCTGTGATT
>SXPO01000008.1 GCA_005793285.1 Nitrospiraceae bacterium | reverse complement strand
CGATTTTCTCATGCGGATGGAGTGCTCGACGGAGGGGTTGCAGATTCCGCCCGATCAGATTTCCGAGGCGTTTGCTCCCATCGCCAACGTGTTCGAGATGCGCTACGAAGTCCATCAGACCAGCCGGCGCGCCCGTGTCGGAATGATGGTCTCGAAGCAGGATCACTGTTTGGCGGATTTACTCCAACGCCATCGTCGTGACGAGCTACACATCGACATTCCCCTCATTATTTCCAATCATGACACCTGCGCCAACTGGGCTGAACTGTTCAAGATCCCCTTCGCTGTCTGTCCTGTCACGAAAGAGACGAAGCCGGAGCAAGAACGGCGCGTGGTCTCACTCTTGCGGGAGCAGCGCATCGAACTCCTCGTGATGGCTCGGTACATGCAGATTCTCAGCGCCGAGTTTCTTGCCCAGGTCGGCTGTCCCGTGATCAACATTCACCATTCCTTCCTTCCCGCCTTCATCGGCGCAAATCCCTATCGGCAGGCCTATGAGCGAGGAGTCAAAATTATCGGGGCGACGGCGCACTATGCCACGCAGGACCTTGACGAAGGGCCGATCATCGAACAAGACGTGATCCGCGTGGGCCACCGGGATACCGTGGAGGATCTCGTTCGAAAAGGGCGGGATCTGGAGGAGATTGTGCTGGCCCGAGCCGTCCGTCGCCATATCGAACGGCGGGTCTTGGTCTACGGGAGGAAAACGGTGGTGTTCGACTGAGTCTGCTGGCGGGCATCTTACACTGCTTGAGGCGAGAGCGGCAGCGTGACTGTAAACGTGGAGCCCTGCCCCACACCGCTTTTCACGCTGATCCGGCCCTTGTGGAATTCTACGATCCATGCACAGATTGCAAGACCCAGACCGGTGCCTTTCTTGGTATGGGCGCGCGCGCCGTCGGTACGGAAAAAGCGGTTGAATATTTTCGTGTGATCGTCCGATCCAATACCGATACCCTGATCGGTCACGGACAGAACGGCCTCTTGCCCGTTTGTCACCAAACCGATCTCAACCTTCCCGCCCAGATGAGAATACTTGACGGCATTTTCGACCAAGTTGAGCAGCAGCTCCCGCAGCCGTAATTCGTCTCCCTGCACCAATGCCAGCATGACGGTTCCCAACACGACCTCGATATTCCGATCCTGTCCGAGCAAGGTGGCCTGGCGATGGATATTCTCGACCAGCGTCTCCAGCAAGACCGGCTTCGATTCCATCTTCACCTCGCCCATGTCGGCGCGCGATAAGAACAATAGCTCCTCGACGATGCGGGTCATCCGGTCGATCTCTTCCAGATTGCTCTCGAGCACGGACTGATAATCTTCAAGCGCACGAGGCCGCCGCAGTACGAGTTCGGTCTCGCCTTTCATCACGGTCAGGGGTGTTCGCAATTCATGCGAGGCATCGCTGGTGAATTGGCGGATCTGCCGAAACGAGGTATCCAGCCGGCCGATCATATTGTTGAATGTCCCGGCCAGCCGGCCGATTTCATCCGGCGCAGCCGGCATGGTCAGGCGTTGGCTGAGATCTCCCGCGGCGATACGTTGCGCCGCGAGCGTGATGGCATCGACCGGGCGCAAGGCGCGCCCCGCCAGAAACCATCCTGCAGCCATCGAGACGGCCAGCGCGATTGGCACGGCCACGATGAGCAAGATGAGGAAGCGACGCAACGTGTCCTCGATCGATTCCATCGACGCGCCGACCTGCACGATATAGAGGAGATTGCCCCGGTGGATGATCGGCACGGAGATAAGCCGCAAGGGAGGCTCATGGGGATATTGGGCTGATTCTAAAATCGTCTGCCCGTTGAATGTGGCTTCGAGAGCCGTCCGACTGAGCGGAACCTCGTGTTGTCTGATATTTGGGGAGCGGATCGTGATGGTGCCGGACGGGCTGAAAATCTGAAAGAATTTGTCGATGCGGGCCAGCTCAGGAAATTGGGAGAGCAGTTCTTCTTCGTCGATGAGCGGAAGAAAACCGCGTTCTTGGAGGGACCGCACGGCGGCGGTGGCGGTCTCTTCAAGAGACTGATCGACATCATCGCGAAGATTGCGGGCCGTAAGGACGTACAGAACCACGGAGAATGTAATCAAGACCATCGCCAGCGCGCTTCCGTACCAGAGCGTCAGCCTGACACGTAGTGGCATCAGTCGGCCTTCAGCATATACCCGCTGCCCCGTATGGTATGGATCAGTTTCTTCGCCCGGCCCCGGTCGATCTTGTTTCGGAGGTAGTTCACATAGACGTCGATGACATTGGTAAAGGTATCGAAGTCCTGATTCCACACATGCTCGGAGATCATGGGCCGCGTCAGGACGCGCCCCGCATGGCGCATGAGATATTCGAGCAGGGCGTATTCTTTCAGCGTGAGATCGATCCGTTGTCCGCCGCGGGTCACGTCGCGAGTGGCCGGGTTGAAGATTAGATCATCGACCTGGAGAATGCCGGGAGTTTCGGTCGCGCCGCGGCGAATGAGGGCGCGAACACGCGCCAACAGCTCATCAATGGCAAACGGCTTAGTCAGATAGTCGTCGGCGCCGGCATCGAGCCCTTTCACCCGCTGATCGATCTGCGATTGCGCCGAAAGGATCAGTACGGGGGTTTGAATGCGCTCCCGGCGGACGGTTTTGAGAATGTCCATGCCGGACATCGACGGCAACATCAGATCGACCACAAGCAGGTCATAGTTGGTCGCCAGCGCCATCTCGAGGCCCTTGGCTCCGTCCTCGTACAGGTCGACGGCATAGCTTTCTTCTTCAAGCGCCCGCTTGATGAAGCATCCGACTTTGGTTTCGTCTTCGATAACGAGCACGCGCATGGATACTCCTTACGAGCGGGCATTATACCAAAGCAAGCCACATGAGTCTTGAGCCAGCGCGGGAGGGCCTTCGTTCGCGTTTCAGCAAACAGCCCAGATGAGACGCCTCAAGATCGGTGCGGGAAGATGCTGCGTTAGGTCGAATCGCCTGGAACGACTTTATCAAGAGACACGATTACCGGCTTATCACCACGCATTCTGACGATCAGGGTCTCTTCGCCTTCGACCTTGAATTCCCGGTTCGCCTGCCGCAGCGTTTCTGTCGATTTGAACGAGACCTTCGCGCTCCGTTCGTCGGCTGCCAGCGATACGGTGGTGTTCAGACGGGTAAAATCATTCGCGCTGGGAAAGTCAAATTCCATGGCCAGCGTTTTGCGATAGTCTTCTCGCGTAAGCCTCGCTTGCTGCTGATTCGTGCCTTGCTTCATGTGAATCACAATGACCGCGTCAGGAGCGATGTGCCGCAGAACGCCCTCGATGTCTTTTTTTCTGACAGCGTGATCAAGTTCATTAAGAAGGAGATCGATGGACACCTGGGTCAGTAGGACTTCCGATTTGAGGGGGTGCGACGACACATCAGATGACGCGACGCCGGTTGGGCTGGCGGAGGATGGCGAGAACTGCGTCGGGAAGTTCAGCCACCTTGAATACAGCGCATAGCCGAGCACCACAACGATGATGGCCGCACCGAGACCGATCGTTATCAGACGGGCGTGGCCGGCGGAGGACTGCCATTTCGGTGCGCGCTTGTTATCATCGGAAGGACATTGGTTTGTCGCAGCCATTCTGTACAGGCTCCAATCCATGACTACGCCGCCACTGACGATAGCTTAAAATAGCCGGAATGCCATCAAAGTCAAGGATCAGTACGCTCATCGGAGATCTCCTCGTCAGGCTCACTTAGGATCTTGGAAAAGGCCCAGTGCCATGGTACGCTGCCGATCCGATTGGACCTCTATCTATAAGCAATTGAACCAAGGATAACCTTTTCTCATGGCTACACCCAACTTTCTCGACCCGACCGATTCATTTCTCCACCGCCACCTCGGTCCGACCGAAGCCGACACCCAAGAAATGCTGGCGACCTTGGGCCTGCAGTCGATCGAGTCGCTCACTGACGCGACAGTTCCCGACGACATTCGCCTTCGCAAATCGCTCTCGCTCCCAACCCATCGCGGCGAACAGGCTGTCCTGGCCCAACTCAAAGAACTGGCATCCCAAAACACCGTCGCTCGTTCACTGATCGGCATGGGCTACTACGATTGCGTGACGCCTGGTGTGAT
>SXPO01000065.1 GCA_005793285.1 Nitrospiraceae bacterium | reverse complement strand
GACGGCGCCAGGCTGATGAACGCCGTCGCGGCCACGACGCTACCCCCGGCCTCCTATGCCCAACACTTTGAAACGGTCTCGTTGTGCCTCTCGAAAGGACTCGGCGCGCCCGTCGGATCCTTGCTGATCTCCAGCGATCGGCCGCTCATGGACCGGGCCCGCCGTTTTCGCCGGATGTACGGAGGGGCCATGCGCCAAGCGGGCGTCCTCGCCGCCGCCGGCATCTATGCACTGGAACACCATGTCGCGCGCTTGACGGACGATCACAGCCATGCCAAAAAACTGGCCCGGCTGCTTCAACAGATTCCGTCGGTCCAGATCGCGCCGCAGCATGTGGAAACCAACATTGTGATTTTTGACGTGACCGACCAGCAACGCACTCCGGCCGAGATCGTCGCCGCCTTGAAAGAGCAGGGCCTGCTCATCAATGCGATCGGGGGACTGAGCTACAGAGCCGTCACCCACCTGAACGTCTCCGCCAAACAGATCGACGAAGCCGGCGCCATCTTCACAGACGTCCTCACCCCATGACCCTTTTCATTGACACCACTTTCAACGGCACATAGAATGCCGGCGATCCATCGGAAGGAACAACCCATGACTCCGCAAGCCGTCTCGTTTCAACAAATCAGCAGAATCCTGGAAATAACCGACGCCCTTGGATTGAACCGGGAATGGGTGGAAATTCCCCTGTCTCCCGAACACCCCGGTGTCGTCCGCCGCCTGTCCAACGGCAAACTCGAAATCGTCGTGGATGCCGGGCAGTCTTTTGACCAATGGCTCACCGACCTCCCCACCCGCATTCAACAGGCGCAGGTCTCCTAATGGATGCCACAACCGCCACGAACGTTCCGACCCGCGAGGAACTCAACGCCGAACTGCTGGCTGTCCCGGAACCGCCGGAGCAACCTGAGACGCCTCATCCTCCCGGCTTCGAAGAGAGCCTGGAGGTCGCCCTGCGGCATATCAAGGGCCGGCGCGGCGGCGACCTCGTCGGCATCATTCTGGTCGGATCGGGAGCGAGACGGGCCATCACCCCCCATAGCGATATCGATCTGATCGCGCTGGTCAAAGGAGACGCCGACGGCCATGAAATACTTCGGGTCGGCGAACGTCTCACCGACATCCGATACCACGGCTATCAGGCCGTTGAAGAGGATCTCGCCCATTCACTCAGACTTCCGTCGCTGCTCAAGAAAGGGCGCATCCTGTTCGACCACGAAGGGATCTGCACACAGTTGCTTGAGAAGGCCCACCATCACTTTCGCCAGGGCCCTCCGCAGGCCACGATCAATGAACAAATCCGCATGAAAGCCTCGTGCTACCACTGGCTGGGAAAAGCGCAGGACCTCGCGGACAAACCGGGGACCGCGCACTATCTGCTGACCCTGTTCTATGAAGATTGCATCCTGGCATTTTTCCGGCTGAGAGGGTTTTGGATGACCGCGCCGGTGGATATCCATCGATTCATGTTTTCTCGTGAACCGGCGCTCGCCGACCTCGCCGGGCAGTTCTTAACCGCGTCAACCCTGGCCGACCGACTCAGCTTTGGCCGGCAATTTGCCGATCTCCTCTTTAAGGACGTCCCGAACCCTGCCCGCATCGACTGACGGGTTCGAATACCTCCGGCCTGGCTTGTACGCAATACATAGGGCCGTCAGCCGGCCCATAGGCGTTTATGGGTCGGCGGCCTCCAATACCACGACACACACACCAAGGAGCTGTTATGGAACTGGGATTCATCGGCCTGGGGAAAATGGGCATGAATATGGTCACCCGCCTGCGGCGCGATCAACATCGTATCGTCGTCTTCGATCGTTCAGCCGATCTCATCAAACAGGCGGAAGCTCAGGGCTGTACCGGAGCCTCGTCGCTTGCCGATCTGGTCGGCAAGCTGAGCGCGCCGCGCGCCGTCTGGATCATGGTGCCCTCCGGCGCGCCGACTGAAGAAACCGTACAGGCTGTCGCAGCGCTTCTGCAACCAGGTGACACCATCATCGACGGCGGGAACAGCCGCTTCCACGACGACGTCCGGCGCGCCGCCGAACTCAAGCCCCGCGGCATCCATTATGTAGACGCCGGAACCAGCGGAGGCATCTGGGGACTGACGGTCGGCTACTGCCTCATGGTCGGAGGCGAAAACACCGCCGTGGACCGGCTGGCGCCGGTCTTTAAGACCCTGGCGCCGGACAATGGCTGGGCCCATGTCGGCGCCGCCGGCGCCGGACACTAGGGGAAAATGGTGCATAACGGCATCGAGTACAGCATGATGCAAGGGTATGCCGAAGGATTCGAATTGATGTCGAAGAGCGAGTACAAGCTGGATCTGGCTCGTATCGCCGATCTCTGGATGCACGGCAGCGTGGTGCGTTCCTGGCTGCTGGAACTGGCCGCGGGCGCGCTCAAAGATGATCAAAAACTGGAAAAATTGAAAGGGTACGTGCAAGATTCCGGTGAGGGCCGCTGGATGATCGCCGATGCGATTGAAAAAGACGTGCCGGTTCCGACGCTCACCACTGCGCTCTTTACTCGCTTCCGGTCGCGGCAAGAAGAATCCTTCGCGGAAAAAATGCTGGCCGCACTGCGGAACGCATTCGGCGGCCATGCGGTCCGGCGATAATCCCCTATTGTTTTTTTGCTGAAGGACGTCATGCCCTCACAGAGCCACCGCATCGAACACAGTCCCGCGCAAGAAACATTGCCGCCCGTCGAGCCCTGTACCCTGGTTATTTTTGGAGGGTCCGGCGATCTGGCCCGCCGCCGCCTGATCCCGGCGCTCTACAACTTGCTCCTCGATGGACTGCTCCCCTCGAACTACGTCGTGCTGGGACTGGGCCGCACGCCGATGAGCGACGAAGAATTCCGGGCCGCTGTGCGAGACGGGGTCGTCAACCATTCCCGGCAAGCCTTGATCCAAGACACCTGGAATGTCTTTGCCCGGCATGTCTTCTATCTGGCCGGCGAGAACGACGACCCTCAGACCTATGTGCGGCTCAAAGCGCGCGCGGAGGAACTCGAACGCACATTCCAGCTGCCGGGGAATCGCATTTTCTATCTCAGCATTCCTCCCAGCTCCTTCACCCCCGTCTGCGAAGGCCTGGCCGGATCCGGACTCGCGGGGACTTCAACCGCTCGTTCTCCCTACGCCCGCATCATCGTCGAAAAACCGGTCGGGCGCGATCTGGCCTCGGCGCAAGCCATCAATGCGGTGACGGGACGGGTATTCGACGAATCGGCCATTTTTCGCATCGACCATTATCTGGGTAAAGAAACGGTCCAGAACCTCATGGTTGTGCGCTTTGCCAACAGCATTTTCGAGCCCATCTGGAACCACAAATATATCGATCACGTTCAAATCACCGTGAGTGAGGCAGAAGGCATCGGGACCAGAGCCGCCTACTATGAGGAAGCCGGCGCGCTGCGGGATATGGTCCAGAATCATCTGCTCCAGCTGCTCTGCCTCGTCGCAATGGAACCGCCATATTCGCTGGATCCGGACGTGGTGCGAAATTCAAAAATGGAAGTACTGCGATGCCTCAGACCCATTACCACGAAGGACGTGGAGCGGTACACGGTGCGGGCGCAATACACGGAAGGCACGGCACACGGCAAACCGGTTCCTGGCTATCGGCGTGAAAAAGGCGTGAAGTCCGATTCGATCACCGAGACCTATGTCGCCCTGAAATGCTTTGTGGAGAACTGGCGATGGTCAGGCGTGCCGTTTTACTTGCGAACGGGGAAAGCCTTGCCGCTCCGGGCCAGCGAAGTGGCCGTGCAATTCAAAGAGATCCCACAAATCCTCTTCAACGCCAATGCGCAGGCGCCTCAAGCCCCGAACGTCCTCACCTTGAGAATTCAGCCGGAAGAAGGACTGTCGCTGCGCATCGTCTCGCGAGTGCCCGGCACTCGCGCGCAAACTCATCCCGTCGAGATGAACTTCAAATACGGGGAAGTCTTCGGTCGTCCCTCGCCGGAAGCCTATGAACGCCTCTTACTCGACGTCATGGCAGGAGACGCCTCCCGCTTCATGCGGCGCGATGCCGTAGAAGCCTCCTGGGCCTGGATCACCCAGATCCTTGAGGCCTGGGAAAAACAGGGACAGCACTGGCTGCCCGAATACGAAGCCGGCACCTGGGGACCGGTGGAAGCGGACCGCCTCATCCAAAGCGATGGACGATCCTGGCGGGTGCTCTAACAACCGGTTGTCATCGCTACCGGCCTACCTCGCGCTCAAGTTGCTTCAGAATCTCGTCCTTCTTTCCCAACCCCCCGATGAATTTCACGAATGCTCCGTGGCAGTATAACGCCAGCGCTGGCAGCGACGAGACTTCCAGTTCGGCGGGAATCTGAAACTCCTCATCGACATTCATCGCCAGGATGAGTACCCGCTCGCCCAACTCTTGCTGCAACTGTTCTAATTCCTTCATCAAAGCCTGGCAATGGCCGCAGCCTGGCTTCCAGAATTCCACCAACACAGGGGCAGTGCTTGTTTCGATCACCTGATCGAACTGCCGATCGGTAACGGCTTGCACTGTGGCCCTCACGATTCCGCTGTGCCCGACAGCAAGGGTTTCAGAACGAGGGCGACCTGTTCCGCGAACAGCCGATACCCGGCCGTAGTCAGGTGAATCCCGTCGTTCGAATAGACCTGCGCCAATTGGCCGCTAGCAGGATCTACCGTCGCCGTAAACAGATCGACGCAGGCAATAGCCTTTGATATCGTATAATTCTGGATCAACTGGTTCAGCTCGTTTCGACGGGCCACATGACCGGCGAGCCATTCTAGCCCTTCCCGGCTGTCCTGGGCCTCTTCCACTCGAATCGAGGGAACAGTCACCGGAACCGGGAGGCCTCCGGCCGCAAACGTCTGTTCATACATCTTGACCAGATTGCGCATGACCTCTCTCAGCGAGGCATTCCAACCCAAATCGTTGGTCCCGCCTAGAATCGGCACATAGCCTGGCTTCCGCTCCAGCACGTCGCGCCGGAACCGCAGGCTCATTTCACCGGTCAGTTCGCCGCATATCCCGCTCGTGTGAACCTGCGCTGT
>SXPO01000064.1 GCA_005793285.1 Nitrospiraceae bacterium | reverse complement strand
GTGCAGCGCGCTCAAGAGCAGGAGGTAACGATTCTCGCGGCGGCGAGACGACTCGCGATGTCGGACAAGACGCTCACGAATTGAGTGTGTTTTGAGCCCGACGCGGCCAACTTGAGAAGCTGGGGGAGCGCCGATGGCCCATGACAGATCTGGAGGCCGAGGGGGCTCGTCTGAAGGGCGATACCCTAAAAAAGCCACTGCGCACTTTGCGAAGGCGCCGCGGCTCGGTACGCGCGCATGATGATGCTGCACCCTCAGTATCCGGTGATCTTGCTGTGTTGGGTGCTGGAGGTGTTCCGAAGTGGGTGCCATGCTTGGCGAACCCGCCGTCTTTCGCAACAGGCTCAGGTGACCGCACGGCTGGAAGTGGCGATCCGGGCCGCTCATGTGCGGACCCGCCAGACCTATGGGCCAGAACGCCTCCAGGCGGAATTGCGGGACGACGGATCCCCGGCTGGGGTGGGGCGCATCAAGCGGCTGCGCAAAAAGCTGGACCTGCACTGCAACCAAGTCCGACGGTTCACCACGACCACCGAGTCCCATTATGCCCTGCCGGTGGCGGAGAATGTCTTGGCCCAAACGTTTGTTGCCACACGACCGAACGAGACCTGGGTCACCGACATCACCTACGTGCCGATCGCGGAAGGGTGGCTGTATCTCGCCGGGATCAAGGATCTGTTCACCTGCGAGGTGGTGGGGCATGCGATGGGAGCTCGGATGACGACGGACTTGGTGAGTCACGCCTTGATGAGAGCGGTGTGGGCGAAACGCCCACGCCCAGGCGTGATCCACCACTCCGATCGCGGGTCCCAGTAGTGTGCTCAGGCCTATCAAGAGCACATGCGGCAGTGGGGCGTGACCCCGTCGATGAGTCGGAAGGGCAACTGCTCTGATACCGCGCTGATGGAGAGTTTCTGGGGCATGCTCAAGAATGAGCTCGTGCACCACCGGCGGTATGACACGCGAGAGCAGGCCCGGCGTGGGATCACGGAGTATATCGAAACCTTCTATGATCGGCAGTGTCGCCATTCCCGGCTGGGGAATTGCTTCCCAGCGGCCTTTGCCCAAGAGTGGGCCCGCCAGCAGCCCGCGGCATGAGGCTGCCATTCATGGCGGATGACTGGGGTCACCAGTTGGTGATGTCGGCATTGATCCCTTCGCCGCCGACTTCGCCATCGGTGCCCAAGCAGGTGATTTCATAGTCTCCCTTCTTGCTGGGGCTTAGATACGTATAGGCATTGCCCCAGGGATCTTTGGGGAGGTTCGGCAGATACCCGCCGATTTTCCATTTCTTGGAAACCACATCGACCGCCGGTTTCTCGATAAGCGCCTTGAGCCCCTGCTCTGTTGAGGGATAGACTCCGTTATCCAGCTTGTAGAGTTGCAGTGCGCCCTCGATATTCCTGATCTGCACCTTGGCCGCCGTGCGTTTGGCCTCGTCTGTCCGGCCCATAATACGAGGGACGACTAACGCGGCCAGAATGGCCAGAATGGCCACGACAACCATGATTTCAATGAATGTAAAGCCACGTTCGTTTGTGTTCCGGTAAATCCGTCTCGTTACTTGTGTCATGTGGTGCACAAGCCCTTCCTTGCTGACGTACTTCCCGCAACATTTGGCCCATTTCAAAGATGGGTAAGAAATTTGTCACGACATGAAAAGACGATGATACCCATGGCGAGAATCATGACGGGATCCAGAAGCAACGTCAACCGGGTTCATCTGGGCCGTTACAGCGTCTTTGAGCGCGCACATCATCGGGGCAGATGGCGGCATGTTTGGGAGAAATTGCTTTGCTAAGCGAATCGCCCCTAGTTTGAGGCTCTTGGCGTGAATTATCGGGTCTCTATTCCCGAGAATCAGTTCGCCTGAGCCGCCGCCGACATCGACGACCAGGGTGGGTTTGTCCGTAAGTGCGATGCTGTTCTTTACACCAAGAAAAATCAGTATGGCCTTTTCGGTTCCGCTGATTACGCGTACTCGCAGGTCGGCCTGTTCTTCGACCGGATTGACAAAGTCACCGCCGTTCCGAGCCTCCTGGTGGCGACCGTCAGGGTCCGATCGAACCCCTTGTTGCGGGCCAGCATCGCAGCGTCTTGAGCACCTCGATGGCGGCGCGAGCGATTGCCGCATCGGAAAGCTGCTTCGTGGCGAAGGTTCGGTTACCAAGTCGTGTGAGGTCTTTGAATCGGTCAAGAATTTTATAGCTGGCATCCGGGAGGATCTCAGCCAGCACCATGTGGATGGAATTGGTCCCGATATCGATAACGGCGAGTTTAGCCACTGGTAGTCTCGACAGTGCCTTGAAGCAGGCTTTTCGTGAAACGTATCTCGTGAAGCGTGAAGCCCGTTTCGCCGACGATGCGAGCGCGGGACGGAAAGAGCTTGTATCCCGTCCTTGTTTGCGAGATGCGAGATACGCTTCGCGAGATACGAACGACGAAGAGTCGGCGGCTATTCCTTTAGGGTAAAGTGGACGCTCCGGTTCTTCTGCATGCACTCGTTGGTATGTTCCAAACAGAGCGGACGATCCTTCCCGTAGCTCGTCGTCTTGAGATCGAGGGACAGTCCTAGATGCTGGAGGTAGGTCTTCACATTTCTGGCCCGGCGTTCACCCAAGACAAGATTGTACGCGGATGTTCCAATTTCATCGCCGCGGCCTTCGAGCAGCATGCGCGCGACCCCGCTACTCTTCAACTGTCTCGCGTTCGCTTCCAATAACGGTAATGCGTCCGCGCGGAGGCGGTCCTGG
>SXPO01000063.1 GCA_005793285.1 Nitrospiraceae bacterium | reverse complement strand
CGCTTCGCAGATTCGGTCGCCGAAGTGGTGGAATGGCAGACACGCACGTTTGAGGGGCGTGTGGCGCAAGCCGTGCGGGTTCAAGTCCCGCCTTCGGCACCAACAGCCGGCAGATATCTGTTCACTCTCTTCCGATCGCAGTAGGGCATCGGGATGATGTGTGCGTGTGCCCCAACGATACGGAATCTGATCGCCGGTCGTCAGGGTTTCTCACACTACCGCACAGGTTCTCACAGAAAACGATTCGTAAGTTGGCTTACGACACCCCTTGCGGGTGCGCGCGGCCTGTTCTCTCGCCGTCTAATCAAAGGATCGCGCCATGAGCACTGTATCAACGTAGACTTGTTGCGCAGCCAGGTCGCCGAGCTGTCTCATGAATTGGCAGAGCGAGACCAGAGGCAGCAAGAGCAGCGCCGCCACCGCGACGGTGAATTTCAGGATTTGCGTAAACAGGCTGCACAGCTGCATACGATCGTTGCCGGCACAGTCGTGTCGGTCTATATCCCCACGATCCCCGCGCGGTCCCGTTCTGCCGCAGAAGAACGATCACTATTGTCGCGGGAGAGGTTCGATGCCGTCCGTGCTCGTGATTGATGATGAAGATCGGACACGCTGGCTTATCCGGGAAGTCCTGGAGCGGGATGGTTATGCCGTCGAGGAGGCCGGTGGCGGCATGATCGGCATCCTGAACTTCTTGGATGTCGCCAAGATGCTGGGCGCCAGCCGAACCCTTCAGAAACCGTTCGACGTGAATGTTCTGCTCAAGGCCGTTGCTGCCGAAGTTCGTGCGTCCTCGGCCCGTGCGATTTCGCCTCATTGACATCGCATAGGGTCCCGGTCAGACTTGGCCTTCTACGCGGCTGTCTGACACATGATGATCATCCTGAATCTCATCCTGGGAACCCTCGTCACGACCATTGGGTTTTGGATTCTCCAAGGCACTGCCTCTCAGGGTCTCGTGGCGCTCTGGGCTTTCACGGTGGGGGGATTTCTGTGGTGGAGGGTTCGGTCCATTACGGAGCTCTGGGCCTGGGCGACTCTCTTGCTCGGCTTGGAAAGTTTTGCCTGGCCGATACAGGTGATGATTCAGCTCAAGGGTGTTTCTGAAACGCCTTCCCAAGACCAGATGGAAACGATGCTCTTGGCTGTCGTCCTGGGCCTGTTCTCTTCCGTATTTTGGATCGCCTTTTCGTACGGTCTGTTCAAACGGACGTGGGCGGCTTCCACGGATGCGACGGACCAACCTTCTCACAAGAGGAATGAGCCTCAACCGACCGTACGGAAAAAGTCCCGATAACCTTATCCCATCTCAACGGGATCTATATCGACGACGAACTTGATCTGCCCCCTTCGGTAGGCGCCTTCCATGTGCTCGACTGATCCCTGTATGAGACGGCATAAGAGCGGACAATCGGTTCCTTTCACAAGAATCTGATGCCGGTGATGCCCTTTCGGCAGCCGTCCCATGGCTGGCACAGGCCCTAACAGGGCGATCGATGCTTTTCCGTCCAGAGACCCCTCAAGACGGCTCTTCCACTCTCTCGCAGCCGCCTCAACTTCTTGCCGGTTTTTTCCTGAGGCTGAAAGGGTGGCGAGGTGACAGGCCGGTGGATAGTTGAGCAGCCGCCTTGCCGCCAGTTCCTCATCATAAAATCGGCGCGGGTCGGCGGACAGTATCGCCTGCACGGCATGGTGGGAGGGAAGCCGTGTTTGTACGATGACCCGGCCTCCCTCCGTGGCTGCTCGTCCGCAACTCACTGCCTTGTCCAGCAGCTGGTACGTGCGTTCGGCGGCGCGAAAGTCCGGAACATGCAACCCGGAATCAGCGTGGAGGATGCCCACTAACCCTCTGCGCGGGAATGGTTCCCGCTGAAACAGCGCTTGTGTGCCGATCAGGATGTCCCATGTCCCTAACCGGACTCCTTCCCAGAGGTCGCGCGCGGCAGCCGTACGATGACGGCTGCTGCCATCCAGCCGTGCGATCGTCGCCTGGGGAAACAAACGCCGGGCGTCGAGCTCGACACGTTCCGTGCCATCTCCGACGGTATTGAATCGAGTCGCTTTACAGGTCGGGCAGGATTGCGGCAAGGCATCGGCCTTCCCACAATAACGGCAGCTCAACTTTCCTGCTTCGCGTGAGTAGGCGAGAGTCACAGCACAGGAGGGGCAGCGCGGCATCCAGCCGCAGTCCCGGCAGACCAGCGTTCTTGCGTAGCCTTTACGATTCAAGAAGAGCAGGACGCCTGCTTTGCGTTCTACGGCTTCCTGTATGGCCGCCACAAGCTTGCGGCTCAACAGGGTTCCTCCCGGCTCCTGGTTGAGATCGACGAGCTCGATCGATGGTCGGTGGGCCTGGTCCGGTGAAACGGCATAGGTTTCGGCGCCCTGGTCACATGCCGATTCCAGCGACGGATGGGCGGACGCGAGCACCACCAGGGCGCCTTCTCCTTGGGCCCTCATCCAGGCGACTTCTCGGGCGTGATACCGCGGTTCTTGGGGCTCCTTGAAGGCCGGATCTTCTTCTCGGTCCACCCAAATGAGTCCGATCGATGGGAGCGGCGCGAATACTGCTGAGCGAGTTCCAACGATGACCGAAGGCGTCGTACCCCGGTTGCCCGTCCAGATATCTGGTGCCGATGACGTAGGCACGATGGTGATTGAGAGATCTGTAAGGGTCGAAAGAAGCCGTCCGAGCCATTCCGCTCTGGCAATCTCGCCGGCCAGCACGATGGCTGACTTGCCGATTGCGTGTGTCTGTTGGATGGCATCGGCGAGCCGGCTGATTTGATCTTCCCAGGGGGCGCACAAGACGATCTTCCTTGCCTGACTGGCATGAAGACAGGCGGTTACACGAGTGGTCCATGAACGATCAGGTTCCGGCGGCATTGTCTCGAGCAGAGCCCAATCGGCTTCTCCTTCTCGATCACCTTGCTGGGTGCTGGGTCGTGCCTGATCGGTGGCTACGTACCGCAGGGGCCTGGCGCGTTTTGCAGGAGTTTTCGGCTGAACAAGCCGGAGACACTGGCCCCAAGGGGCGACATAGTATTCCGCGATCGCGCGAGATAGATCGAGCCTTGCGGGCGAGAGCTCGGGATCGTCGGTTCCGCCGGCCAGTGATCGGATT
Source organism: Nitrospiraceae bacterium (assembly GCA_005793285.1). Taxonomy (GTDB): domain Bacteria; phylum Nitrospirota; class Nitrospiria; order Nitrospirales; family Nitrospiraceae; genus Nitrospira_D. Next base: position 2,437 of record SXPO01000063.1, on the reverse strand, counting down.
TCCTTGAGGTAGACAGCCTTCATCCCCATAGGAGGCTGATCACTGAGTGAGATCACTGCTCCTTCGAGCATCGATGAGCCGAACGGGACGAGGACCCGCTGGCCTATGGCGACTGTCTGCGCCAATGCCGGAGGCACGACATAGGTAAAGGCCTTGGCGATATGGCGGGGGACGATGACGTCGGCATAGAGGGTCGGAGTTGCATAGACAGGAAGGCTGCGTTCATCGAGAGGCATGCGGCATTGTAGCAGCGCAGGAAAAGGGAGAACAACGTTACGGATGGCAGGCGGTTGTCGCAGCTGGTTTTCCAGCCAGCGACGAACCGCCGGGAGTACGAATGGGGGTTAGACGCTCGCTGGGCCGGCCGACGGCGGAGGATCTTGCTGGCTTGGATTTGGTGAAGGGGCGCCACTCTGGTTGGGGCTATTCGAGGACGCTGCCCCATCCTCTGTGGGGGGCATGCTGGGCTTGTACCGATCCTTGGTCCAGAGAAAGGCCGATCCCTGTGGATAGGATAAGGACGAATGGTGTCAGAGGTTTCATAGAGAGGTTCCTTATCTAAGCGGGTGTGTCTTGGCAAACCATAGCAAATGATGCTGTCTTGTCAAGAATTTGAGCATATGGCCCAGGGTTTGACGGAGGTTTTTCTGAGTGTTATGGTGTCCTGGCTTTCGGGTATCCTGTTCAGGTAATACTGTGAAGGGATAGTGTATGAACGGACGTCGCGATCAATACCAGGCGATGCCATTCGGCGATCGGAGGAAGACCAGAATCGAGACGCAGATCCATCGGCGGCGGAAGGCCAAGGCTTCCGGTCCGATGGAGTCAGAGTGGGATATTTCTCAACCACAGCCCTCTGCCCGATTACGGATGGTTCCTTCATCGGGACAGCCTCGGAGCCGGGACTAATCCACACCCTCGGTCCTCAGAATGATGGGTCTGTCGAGTTCTGACAGATGCCTTTGCAAATATAGTAGAGTTCGCGCATCGATCCATCCCCAATTCCTGTTTGCGTTAGCCTTCACAGGATCGTGCGCTCCCATCTCGTCGTAGGCTAATCTGAATATCTAGGGCTTTAGGGGCTGTTTTGTTAGGTCCTTTGTCCGCTTGCTATCCCTAGGATCGAGGCTCTAGAATTTCGATTCTTCTTTCAAGGTCAATGCCTTGTGAGGCGTAAGACAATGGGCGATGCTGATCAGCTCCTCGATTATTTAACCAAGTTTTTTCCGATCCTATTTTTCATTTTCGTCGCGCTTGCGTTTGGCGTGTTGACGTTGGTGATCAGCTATTTTGTTCAGCCCAGGTATCCGGAGCCTGAAAAACTATCGACCTATGAGTGTGGCGCCGAACCGTTCTCTGATGCCCGTATGCCATTCCCGGTGCGCTACTACATTTTTGCGATGTTATTCGTCATTTTCGATATTGAAGTAATCTTTCTCTACCCATGGGCGGTGGTCTTTACCAAAATTGGGCTGATCGGTTTGATTGAGATGATCATTTTTATCGCTCTGTTCGTTGTGGCTTATGTGTATGCCTGGCGAAAGGGCGCGTTGGAGTGGGACTGAGGTTGATATGGGATTGATTCAGCTGGGACGTCGGGAAAAGGACGGTGCCCCCGATGTGTTCACGGGCACCTTGGAAAAAGCCGTGAATTGGGCGCGAAAAGGGTCGCTGTGGCCCATGACCTTTGGGCTTGCCTGTTGCGCCATTGAGATGATGGCCGCTGTCTCTTCACGGTACGATATGGACCGGTTCGGAGCCGGGGTGTTTCGGGGCTCGCCTCGGCAGTCGGATTTGATGATCGTAGCCGGAACCGTTTGTCGGCGGATGGCGCCTGTCATCCGAAAGATCTATGACCAGATGCCGGAACCAAAATATGTCATCGCGATGGGCTCCTGCGCCACGTCCGGGAACATCTACGATAGCTATAGTGTCGTGCAAGGAGTCGATCGGTTCGTTCCCGTCGATATTTATGTGCCCGGCTGTCCGCCGACCCCTGAAGCTCTCCTGGACGGCATCTTGAAATTGCAAGAGCGGATTATGGAGAAACGGGTGTTTGTCTCCCAGCCGAAAGAGATTAAAGCAAGCTTGAAGGTCTGACGGTACTGCGATGCATCAACTGGCAACCAGGATTCAGGAGTCCTTCTCGGACGGTTTTGTCGGCGCGACGGAATGGCGGGGCGATGTGGCGGTGACGGTGACCCGTGACAAGCTGCATACCATCGCCAAATTTCTGCGTCATGAACCGGGAATGGATTTCGATTACATCGTCCATGTGAGTTCCGTGGATTGGCCAGACGATGAAGAACGATTCGAAGTTGTGTGGGAATTCTACTCGATTCGAAAACGGCATCGCATTCGGCTCAAGACGCGAGTGCCCGAATCGGACTGTGTGGTCGATTCCCTGACGGACCTGTGGAAAGGCGCCGATTTCATG
>SXPO01000062.1 GCA_005793285.1 Nitrospiraceae bacterium | reverse complement strand
CGCGCTTGCTCGCCGTCTTTGCGAAGGGCGAGGACATCCACATGGCAACCGCCATGGAAATCTTCGGCCTGCCCTCCAGCCAGATCACACGCGACATGCGGCGCGCCGCCAAGACTGTTGTCTTTGGAATCGTCTATGGAATTAGTCCGTTCGGTCTCTCACAAAATCTCGGGGTCTCGCAAGCGGAGTCGAAGAAGTATATCGAAACCTTCTTCGAAAAGTTTGCCGCCGTGCGGGCGCTGATGGACCACAACATCGCCGAGGGCAAAGAGAAAGGCTACACGACGACGATTCTGGGCCGCCGACGGCCCATTCCAGAACTCCAGAGCGGCGATCCGGTGCAACGCGGTTTTGGCGAGCGCATGGCAGTGAACAGTCCCATCCAAGGCTCAGCCGCAGACCTCATAAAAGTCGCCATGGTCAATGTTCATAAGGCGCTTCATGCCGACCTGCCGCACGTGAAGATGATCCTCCAAGTCCACGACGAGTTGATCTTCGAAGTCCCGGACCATGATTTGGAAGAAGCCAAACGGCTGGTGAAACATGAAATGGAAGCGGTGGGGAAGCAACTAGGCCTATCGGTTCCGCTCAAAGTCGACCTCGGCGTCGGCAGAAACTGGCGCGTGGCGCATCCGTAGGGTCGCTGAACGCGGGGTTCTTAACAGGACTGCCTGGCCGGTCTTTGACCCGTTCCCCTCTCCAAGAAGGCCACTAGGCAGAGTACAGGCAGCGAACAATTTCGGTTGTATTGAATAGCATCGCATTCAGGCCTGTATAGGCCGCATGGCCGTAGTAGTGGTCGCGGACGTTCGTCGAGCCGGTGCAATCCTTATAGTCGGCCAGCAGGCATCGCCCCTCGCTGGGAAACCGTACCGCCCGCCGGGCGCATTCCAGCCAACGCTCGAAGCCATCGTACGGCTCGACCATCTCCCACAGGGTTTTGTTCGCCGCCTTGGCTGCCTCGGTCGTCGGCATTGCATCGCTGCCGGCCACGGCAAGCTCCTGGACATAATCGCCGCCCCAGGCAATCGGCATCTCCATCGTAATTTGCGGCAACTCCATTTTAGCGAGCCATATCTTGCCGTCGGTGCGAAGGTTCCGATGGTTCACGATGTGGAGGATCTTCCCCAATCCTGACGGATCCCATCCATACCGCACCGGCGTCCCCATCGTCACGACATCCAGAGTCACGCCGTTCAGCAGCGCCTGTGCGGAGAGCAGAGGCTCGATGCGCCGAACCAGCGCAGCCAACTCAGTCTGGCCGCTCTGTTCCGTATAGGCGGCAAGAGCGCCCAGGAGTTTGGACCGCCCCGTGATCGGACTGGGACAGAGCAGATTCGAGGCCAGCGCCAAAATCAACCCTGCTTGCCCATGGGCCTGTACCAGAATCCTCTCTCCCTTGCCGATTTTCTGGCTGTCACACAGGGCACGCAATGAATCAAGCAAGCGGACGGCTTCGATGGCGCGGCCCAAGTGATGATGCTCTGAAGACCAGAGGATGCGGCGGCAGACGATGGATGAGATTGTCTGCTGGCTGATGGCTTGCTGATACAGCGCCCCATAGCTGTTCGTGAAGTTCCCTGCATCGCCGGCCTGTTCGTCCAAGGCTCGCTTCGTCGCGTCATCGTCGGCCAATGGGGACGTTCTTCCGGCGGCAAGCGATTGGATGCCGTTATCTCCCTCCCGCATGAGCGACAGCAAGGCATCCAGCCCTGACACACCGCGCGAGTAGCCGCGCTTGAGGCCTCCGACTTCGTCCAGTCGCTGCATGCCGAAGACATCGGCGCTATGGATCGATCCGTGAAGGAACACAATGGCGCGAACACCGGCATGCGCAAGCGTCGCTCCCTGTTGGGCCATGGCGTCCCGCCAAGCCGGAGACTCAGGCTGCGCGCCTGCGGTCAGTTCGGCTATCGCCAGACGATCGCCGGGATGTTTCCGAGACAGTTCGTCGTGCTGGAAGTTATTTTCGTTTGGCATGGGAAGGCGGTTCTACCGCAAGGAGGCGCGAAAGTGCAATATAACTGGTGAGGAGTGAAAGGAATCATCGGCTGTTGATCTGACCAATCCGGCATCGCCTTCACTACCCCGTTTCGCCAACGGCACAGCTGATTCCCAACCATCTTGCCTTCCAGAAAATTCGCGTGCTAGGGTACCGGACGTGTCTGGTTGATCTTGAGGAACATCCCGCGTGAAAGTCCTATGGTAAGCGCCCTCCGATATCTTGCTTCATACTGTATTGGGCTCATAGTGGTATTCCTTGCAATAACTGCTGGACTCCCTGCATACGCAGCGCCGAATCCCGTCGGAGACACCACCGTATCCGCATCGCCCACAGAACATGTCATCCTCTTTGTTTTAGAAGGTTTCGACCAGGACTCTCTCCGGGCCGGAACCATGCCGAGCCTGAGCAAGCTGGTGAAAAACGGAGCAGCCACATGGTCTGCGACCGGCGTGAAGCCGGCTCTCCGGCTCCCGACGATGGCGTCATTGCTCACGGGCCTTCCGGTTGAGAAGCATGGCATTACATGGAACTTCTTTGAAATCAGCCGAGGCTACTCCCGTGCGCCCAGCCTGTTCGACTACCTCGATTTGAGCGGAGGCCGGGACAGCGCCATCTTCTTCATGGATGAATCTCTGTACCAACTGGCGAGGCCCGAGCCCTACACCGATTATCAGCTCTGTGGGGCCTTGCGGCCTGAGTGCGGTACGGCCAAGATCGTCTCCTATATTCAACAATATTTTCAGAAAGCGACGAGCGGCCATGGGTACGGGCATGCGATTCTCGCCCTGCCGCACCTGTTGGTCGTCCATCTTCCGGAGGCCGGCCGAGCGGGAGTTGCGCATGGCTGGAACTCCAAAGAATATCGCGAGGCGCTGCGTACGGTCGATTCGGCCATACAGTCGGTGTTGGATGTGTTCAAGCAGTATGCGCTGACAAACCGGACGACGGTCATGGTCACGGCGCTCAGCGGAAAAGGAATCGACCTGGGATCCGACGCGACGGCCGCCGATTCACCGATGGTCCCCTGGATCGTATCAGGCGTCGGGATCAAGCCGGGACAAATCATTCGTCGGCCGGTCTCGATCATCGACACCGGAGCAACCGTGATGCGTATTCTTGGACTGGACACCCATACTGAATGGGACAGTACAGCAGTCGAAGAAATCTTCCAGCCCGCGGCTGCCTCCTCAACCGGACCTTCCGCCAGGAAACCGTAACGATCATGATTCATGCATTGTCTATGCGCCGCCGAACCTTCACCTGCTGTGGGTTGCTCCTGGGGCTGCTGGCCAGCATCCAGATTGAGACGGGATTGGCGAGCGGGCCGCCGCCGGCCCACCTCAAAGAACACACCATTACTATTGATGCGACGAAGCTGGTTCCACCCTCCTGGTGGCAAGTGCCTGGCGTCACTCCATCTATTTGGGCCTCTGATCCTGAATCGCTGGACGCGCCGAAGACCTCTGAACTGCGGGAACTCGCGTTAAAACCTGGTACATACAAATTCATCAGCTTTACATTTGATTTTCCCTTTGCCGTGACGCTCGACGGCACACTCAACTTTGCCGCATCGCTCGATCAATGTATCGAAGGACGCGGCACCCAGACACTGATCGTGCGATGCAAACGCATGTACCCCCACGGCGGCGAACGAGACGATTACTACAACCAGAAACCATCACCATGACACAGACACTCGAAGATCTACTGGACGCGCTGGAGGATGTGGATGACGCCACACGCGAAGAAGCAGCCAAGGCGCTGGCCGAACGAGCAGCCCCCTCGACATTGGATGCGTTGATTCGCGCCTGCGGCGACGACTTCTGGTCCGTGCGCGCCTACGCCGGATGTGGGACGGCTAAAATCGGCGGGCCCAAAGCCACCGAAGCCCTTATCGGCCTATTCAACGATCCCATCATGGAGGTCCGGAACCAAGTCGTCGATGCGGTGGCCACAATGGGACCGGTGGTCGTAGACCGTCTGATCAGCGCCTTGAAAGATGAGCGGTGGCGCGTGCGCGAACATGCCGCCAAGGCCGCGGGTGGGATCAAGAATCCGAAAGCCGTCGATGCCTTGATCGCTGCCTGCCGAGACCGCGATGGAGCCGTCAAGAGCGCAGCAGCGGAGGCCATCGGGAAGATCGGGGATGCCAAGGCTGTCCCAGCCTTGATCAAGCTCTTTCGAGACTCCTCCAAGATCGTGCGCGAAACAGCGGGCACCGCCTTAGTCTATATCGGGCAGCCATCGGTGGATCCGCTCATTGAGAACCTCCGAGACAAGGATTTCGTCGTCCGCTGCCATGCGGCTCGCGCGTTGGGCGGCATGACGACCGACTATCAGATCGGACGAACCTGGGTGCGCGACGCGAAAGTAGTCGATGCCTTGATTGTCGCCTTGAAAGATCCGGATCGGGCCGTGCGGGAAGACGCCACTATCGCGCTGGGCATGATCGGCGACGCGCGAGCGATTGAGGCGCTGATCGAGGCAATGAAGGACGGAGCCGTCAAACGGCACGCCATCGCCTCGCTCGGCATGATCGGCGATCCGCGCGCCCTCCCGGCAGTCTTGGACGCGCTGAAGGGAAAAGGAATCAAGCAGGAAGGCTCGCCGACTCCCGGCTGCATCGTAAGTGAAGACGCCTTCATCAAGGAGGCCGCCGCCACGGCGCTCGGTCAATTCCGCGATCCCCGCGTGATTCCCGATTTGATCGTCTTGCTGAAAGACGGCGTGCTGCGGGAAAAAGCGGCGGCGGCGCTGGCGGTCATCGGCGACACGGCTATCGAACCCTTGATCGCCTTCCTCTATGACCCCAAAGCCTCCGAAGTGGAAGCAGAACAAGAACGGGTGCTCTCCTATGCATCAGTCCGGCTGACCGCCAAGGACGCGCTCAGGCTGATCGCACTCGAAACCCTGGAAAAGCTCGGCTGGACGCCTCCCGCAGAAGAGCTCGACATCAATTCAAGCCAGGCGGATAATCTCCGGGTCGACCGGCCATTGGGTGAAACAGGACGGTTCGGTCCGTCTGGCGACATGACCTAACCCATTTCATTCGAGAGGTTTGCGGGATGAACGACCACCTCGTCCCCACTTCTCATAAGTGGGCCAAGCACGAGCGGGTCATCCTATTCGACGGTATCTGTAATTGGTGCAACGCCTGGGTCACTTTCACGATCGACCATGACCCCCAGACAAAGTTCAAATTTGGCACGCTTCAATCCGAACCAGCGCAACAGATCCTGACATCGCTTCGCCTCCCCACCGAAGGCTTCGAAACGTTTTTACTCCTGGAACATGGCCAGGTATACACCAACTCCGCGGCGGTCCTGAGAATCGTGAAACAGTTGTCCGGCTTCTGGCCGTTCTTCTACCTCGGCATCGTGATTCCCCGTCCCCTTCGTGACGCCGCCTACCATTACATCGCGCGCCATCGATACGAGTGGATGGGCAAATCCAACACCTGCCGTATACCGACTCCAGCCGAACGCGGACGATTCGTGTGAGCGAGAGAGGTGGCTCCGGTTGGGTGGACAGTGCAGACCATTTCTGATGAGTCGACCAACCACTACTACCCTTTCATCGGACGCTGCAGGAATAGGATGAGGGCCATTAGTGTCGGCAATGGAGCGAGCAGAAATGGCACGAGCCAGACCCACACGTTTCTCCCCCGCACTCGCGCTTGATCGATCATCCACACAAACACCCACAGCACGAGCCCGATATAGTTCAGGGTAATCCACTGAGTGGTATGCATTTTCAATACGCTGGTTTCGCCCCCGACCCCCTCGACTAGAAAGACCCCCAACATCAGCACAAAGCCCCCCAGCAAGGCAAACACCAGCCGCTTGCTCCACACGTACATATCAACCTCCTTGGCCACAATCTCGTTATCGTAAAAACACCAGCCAGAGATATACCGCGCTCAACAGGATCGAGCCGACCATCACGGGGAACCCGAGTTTGAAGAACTGCCAAAAGCTGATGTGATAGCCGGCCTTCCGCGCCAGATCCACGATCACGACGTTCGCGCTCGCTCCGATAATCGTGCCGTTCCCCCCAAGACAGGCCCCCAACGCAAGCGCCCACCAGAGCGGAATAATGTCCGGCTGATGCACCAAGGTCGAATAGTCGGAAATCTCGGGATGCAGGGACCGCGCCAGATCCACAATCAAGGGATTCATTGCCGCGACGTAGGGACTATTGTCCACAAACGCGGACAGCACGGCCGAACCGACAAGCACCGTGAGCGTGGCACCGGCCATATTTCCTTCCGTGACATGGACAAGCCGGTCGGCAAGAAATCGGATCGCCCCGACTTTGACCAGCCCTCCCACCAGGATGAACAGCCCGATGAAGAAGAAGATCGTCTTCCACTCGACGTCCGCCAGATACGTCATCTCTTCGGTTTCATTCGATCGCCCCCGCGCATGGCCAAGCAGCATGAAGACGCTCGCTCCCAGCAACGCAACCGTCGCCGGTTCAAGATGGATGAACGAATGGAACATGAATCCGAGATTGACCGCGCCCAAGGCCCACAAACAACGATGGAGCAACCCGCGATCGCGGATCGCGTCTTGCGGGTTCAACGCCAACACCGCTTCGCGCAGGTGCGGAGCCACGGCCATGTTCCTGCCGAAAACCAGCCACATCGCTCCAAGAAACACCGCCATGATCAACAGCACGATAGGCCCAAGCACGAGGAGAAAATCCAAATACCCCAGTTCGGCTTTGCTGGCAATCATGATATTCGGCGGATCACCGACCAGCGTCGCCGTACCCCCGATATTGGATGACAGGGCTTCACAGAGTAGAAACATGACCGGGTTCAACTCCAGCCGTTTGCTGATCGCGAGTGTCACCGGCGCCATCAGTAAGACCGTCGTGACGTTGTCGAGCATCGCCGAAAGGCCGGCCGTCAAGATCGCCAGGAGAGCCATGAGCCGAAACGGTTTAGCCTTGGCCTGCTTCGCGGCCCAAATCGCCAAGACCTCGAACAGGCCAGTCTCCCTGAGGATGTTGATGATGACCATCATCCCGATCAATAAAAACACCACGCTATAATCCACGCCGAACTCGTGGGAGTAAAACGCCTCGTCCTGCGAGACCACGCCGAAGGCAATCATCAAGGCCGCGCCGCTCAGCGCCACGATCGTCTTGTGGATCCGCTCGGTCATAATGACCAGATAGCAGCTGCAGAAAATAAGCAGCGCCAGCGTCATGGACGACATGTCATCCCTCTTGTTGTCTGCACGATACCTCTCGCCTAAAAACTTTCACGCATTATCCAGAGGCTTCAGCCGCAATGCAATGAGAGTCGGCTCGACCTTCACTTCAACCTTGACCTTCGCTCTAAAAAAGTTGACGGAGTTTTCACAAGATCCTGCTAGGATAGAGCCCATGCCATCACACAGCGAGGTACAGACCGAGGATCTCGACCGGCTCATCGCCGGCAGGCATTGGAATCCACGTTCTATCTTAGGCCCGCAACGCAGCACCATCGGCGGCGTACCCTGTCTTGTCATCCGCGCTTGGTTCCCCTATGCAGCGCACGTCGATGTGATCCCAGCGTCATTGTCGAAGCCGCTCTTGCAGATGACGCGTCTCCACGAGGCCGGACTGTTTGAAGCCGTGGTTCCGAAAGACATTGCGGTCCCGCTGTACCGGCTCAGAGTCACGCGGCACGACGGAGCCATCATAGAGCAGCATGACCCCTATGCTTTTCCACCGCTCTTGACGGATTTTGAACTCCACCTGTTTGCGGAAGGAACTTTCTACAAGGCCTATGACAGTGTGGGGGCCCATATCCGCACGATCGAACAGATCACGGGCATCCACTTTGTCGTCTGGGCGCCCAATGCCGCCCGCGTGAGTGTGGTCGGCGACTTCAATCGGTGGGACGGGCGCTGCCATCCGATGACCAATCGTGGCGTGAGCGGCCTCTGGGAGCTGTTTCTTCCCGATCTGCCAGAACACACCCTCTATAAATATGAGATCCGCGCCAGAGAGAGCGACACGTTATTGGTGAAAGCCGATCCCTATGCGCAAGCCGGCGAATTGCGCCCGCGCACCTCGTCGATCGTGCGCGATCTTTCCCGCTACACCTGGAACGACCGTGCCTGGATGACAGCGCGCAAGGCATGGAACCCTCTGGCCGCGCCCCTCTCCATCTATGAGGTCCATGTGGGGTCCTGGATGCGCGTTCCAGAGGAGGACAATCGCTGGCTCACCTATCGGGAACTCGCGCAGAAATTGATCCCCTACGCGAAAGATCTCGGCTACACGCATCTCGAACTGATGCCGGTGACCGAACATCCCTTCGACGGGTCCTGGGGCTATCAAACGACGGGCTATTTCGCCGCCACCAGCCGCTATGGCCCGCCCGAAGACTTCATGGCCTTCGTCGATGCCGCCCATCAAGCAGGCTTGGGCATCATCATGGATTGGGCT
>SXPO01000061.1 GCA_005793285.1 Nitrospiraceae bacterium | reverse complement strand
TGCGCGGGTCTGACCGTCGGCCTGGAAGCAGCCGGCGCCGTCTTGCATTACTTTCGCGAAACTCAACCGGCTGCCCCGCTGGACCATATTCGGCGAATGACGGTTCGCAGAAGTCATGACGCCATGCATCTGGACGCCGCCACCCTTCGCAATTTGGAAATCCTCAAACCGATGGTCTTTGGAGACAGCGCACAAGAGTCGCGTGGTACTGCTCTCGCCGCCGTACTGGACCGTACGGTCACGGCCATGGGCAGCCGGCTGCTGCGACAATGGCTGATCCGGCCTTTGATTCAATACGGGCCGATCCGAGCTAGACTGGACGCGGTGGGAGAGCTGAAGGAACGTCTGGAGGAGCGCGTAGCCTTGCGCGCCGCCCTGCGTGAGGTGCAGGATATCGCGCGGCTCGACAGCCGCATCGTATTGGGCTATGCGGGGCCCCGTGAACTCCTCGCCTTGAAACAATCCCTGTCCGTGTTGCCTGAAATTGCATCCCGTCTGGCGTCGCTTCAGAGTGCGTTGCTCGTCGAGGCCCGCTCATCGTGGGATGACGGGCGTGATCTGTACGAGATGATCGAGCGCGCCATCCAGCCAGACGCGCCTCCATCCGTTCGCGACGGAAACTTCATCAGGGACGGCTACCATGCCGGCATCGACGAACTGCGCAAGGCGAGCACAGAAGGGAAACAGTGGATCGCCGGGATTGAACGCACCGAACGCGACCGTACCGGCATCGACTCGTTGAAAGTCAGATACAACCAGGTGTTCGGCTACTACATCGAAATAACAAAGGCCAATCTCGGCCGTGTCCCATCCGACTACATCCGCAAACAAACCCTCGTCAATGCCGAGCGATTCATGACTCCCGAGCTGAAGGCGCTCGAAGAACAGGTGACCGGTGCAGAGGCCAGGTTGCTGGCGCTAGAGCAAGACATCTTCGCTCAACTCCGTGGGCGCTTGGCGCAAGAAGCCCCTCGTCTAGATGCCATGGCGAGCAACCTTTCGTTGATCGATGTCGTCGCCGGTCTCGCCGAAACCGCCGCGTTGAATCGTTACACAAGACCTGAGGTGGATGAGGGCGGCAATATCGCCATCCGCAACGGACGCCACCCTGTGGTTGAACAGCTTCGCGACGACCGAGCGTTTGTGCCCAATGATACAATCTTGGATCTAAACAACAACCGCCTGCTGATCTTAACCGGGCCCAATATGGCAGGTAAAAGCACCTACCTGCGGCAGGTGGCCTTGATCGTCCTCATGGCCCAAATCGGCAGTTTTGTCCCGGCCGCCAGCGCGCAGATCGGACTAGTCGACCGCATCTTTACCCGCGTGGGCGCTTCGGATAACCTGGCCGGCGGCCTAAGCACCTTTATGGTGGAGATGGTAGAAACCGCGAACATTCTCAATAGCGCCTCTCAGCGAAGCCTGATTCTGTTGGATGAGATCGGCCGCGGCACCAGCACCTATGATGGGCTCAGTATCGCATGGGCCGTGGCGGAGCACATTCATGACCGGACGCGTCTCGGCGCGCGCACCCTGTTCGCCACGCATTACCACGAGATGGTGCAGTTGGAGTGTCAGCGCGAAGGGATCAAAAACTATCGGGTCGCGGTCCAAGAGCGCGACGGAGACGTGGTCTTTCTCCGTAAAATTGTCGCGGGAGGCGCCGATCGGAGCTACGGCATTCACGTGGCCAAATTGGCAGGACTCCCAGGATCTGTAATCGAACGAGCGCAAGCGGTCCTGACGCAGCTGGAACAACCGGAGTCTTCCATCGCAGGATCCGTCAGGGAACAACCCAATCAGGCAGCTCCCCCCCTGCCACAACCCCATCCCGTGATCGAGGAAGTCAAACAGATCGACCTGTTTTCCATGACGCCGCTCGATGCGCTCAACCGCTTGGCTGAACTGCAGCGCATGGTCCAACCGAGCGATAACCGCCATGAAAAAAGGACGGCGGCCACCCCCAGTCAGGAGTGACCGCCGTCCTATCGATTCGACCGGTAGATCAGTGCGCTTGGTTATACTGTGCCGTTGTGGGAATCATCCCGCCGATGGCTTTCCCGCCTGGGATCATCACATCGTACTGCATCCCGACGTTGGATCCATCCGGAGACACAGGCGAGGTGGTGAGCCCGCGTTTCGCTGTCGCACAGGCTGCATCATTCTCACTCTTTCCCGCACATTCCTTGAACTGCAGCGCGGAAATGCTGAGCGGCTTGCCGATGTTCCCGGCCACCTCGGGGAGCTTCTTGACCGAGGAAATCACCCGGTGATTTTGTTCGGTTTCTGTGGCGACAAACTCGACTAGATCCGTTGTGCTGCCAGGAGGCACTTCTTTGGCTGCTGCCGGTCCCGCATGCGGCCGCCCCATTTTCTTCAACTCGCCCCACGCGCCTCTGTCCGCATAAAACTTCAACGTCTTGCCTGGATGGACCTTCTGCCAAAACAACCCGCTTTCGGCCTGTCCGCCATATACGGACACATTGATCCAGACCGCTTCATCATAGGGATCGAGCACGATCACACGGCCCTGAATCGTAGTGGGCTTGCTCATATCCCCCCACTCGAACCGCTCTTGGAACGATTCAATTGCCAGTGCCGTGGAAGCCATGCCGGCTACCAATGCCAGAGCTGCGACTGCGGCTCCGCCTTGTTTCTGCAGCGTCATCATTACGTCCTCCTTCAACGACATGCGAGGATAGATTAATTGGCTCGTACCTATTCCTTAATCGCCTTTGATCACCTTGAATCCGGTGATCGTTCGTCCGTCCAACGTCACTTCCATTGCCACAAGTTCTTGTGAGGCCTTGATGATTTGATCCATCAGAGCCTTATCCTTCACGGCTAACCGTACCGTCGTCGCCGCGTGGTACCAACCGGAATAGGCGTTATTTTTTTCAGCGCCGCCGGCAAATCCCCAGGCACAGCAGCTCAATAACGGATCGGGTGGTTTCACATCCAGCATCGTCGATGATCGCCCGCCCGACGCGCCGGATGACGGCTCTCCCGTATTCCAATATTGAATCCCGAACAGCAATTCTCCGTCCGGATTATCCGCCCATTGCGACCACACGCGGCCTTGGAGTGTCTTCACGGCTTCAGCCTTGAGCGGCTTTCCACCAACGACCGCATCGGCCAAACCTAATTTATCGATCGGCCCGGCAGCCAAGGCGGATTCGACCGCCAGCAAGCCGGCGGCGGAGAACAGCGCGACTGCGGCTAGAACGATTGTCCTTTTCATACCTCGTCCCTCCTTCGTACAGAGTTGAAGACAAAGCCCGTCATCTTTTGAACAGCAATCACAATTCAAGCATGTTCTACGCGAGTCCAACGACTGCGGCAGCGTAGCACACCCTGTTGAATGTCTTTCTTTCCTTCGTTACTCCGCTGCGTTTCCGTATATTCTGTCAGGACAATGGAGCTGAAACGGTACTGAATCTGGCATTTTATGTCAAGAAAATGTTTGTCGCCAAATTTGGCGCACTATACCGCCCTGAGTTTATCCAAATCAATCGGCTGCAAGTCCAACCCCTTACTGCAAGGCTGCTATCTGACGAGACGAGAGCGGACCTAAGGCAGTAATCGCCATCGTGCCCGGCGCGAATAATTCCTGCGCAACTTGCGCGACGCGCTGCCCCGTGACGGCATCGATATCCGACAGCATCTCTTCGAGACTCGTATGGGCCCCTGCGACAAGCTCATCTTTCGCCAGCTTGTTCATGCGGCTATGCGAACTCTCCAGGCTGAGCATCAAGCTGCCTTTCATCTGATCCTTCGTCCGCTTGAGTTCTGCCCGTTCAATGCCGCGCGCCGCCATGTTCCTGACTTCACGCCGGATCAAATCCAGCACGCGTTCGACTTCACGCGCGCGGGTTCCAGCATAGACCGTCATCGTGCCCCCATCGGAATAGCCGGATAAAAACGAATAAATCGAGTACGCCAAGCCGCGTTTTTCACGAATCTCCTGAAACAGCCGTGAACTGACGCTTCCGCCCAGCACGCTGTTCAGCGCATAGGCCGCATAACGATCTTTATGGCCTGCAGGAATTCCTTTCAATCCCACACACAGATGCACCTGTTCTAACGACTTCCGTTTGGTCACAACGCCGCCGCAGATGTCCGGTGACCAGCGTCGGCGCGGCGCGGCGCTCACGGATAGACGAGGCCTTCCGAATGTACGGGCCATCGTCTGTTCAAGCCGGCGCTGGTTGAAATTTCCTGCAACCGCGAGCACCATTTCCTGAGGCCGGTAGTGGGTCTCGACATAGTCGAGGAGGTCGTCTCTCCTCAGCTTCGCAATCGTCGTTTCCTGCCCAAGAATCGGCCGGCTCAACGGATGGCGGCCCATAACGAGCCCTGTGTGCAGTTCTTGGACCAAGTCCTCCGGATCGTCTTGCACCATGCGGATTTCTTCGAGCACCACCTGCTTCTCTTTCTCAATTTCTTTCGGCCCGAATCGGGATCGGTGGAACAGGTCCGAGAGCAGGTTCAGCGCTTTCGGCAGATGCTGATCGAGCACTTTGACATAGAAGGTGGTCGTCTCGCGCGTAGTGAAGGCGTTCATCTCGCCCCCAAGCGCGTCGATCTCACGCGAGATATCGGTGGCCGACCGAGTGGCCGTCCCCTTGAAAAACATATGTTCAATGAAGTGGGAATACCCCGCCTGCGCGGGGCTCTCGTCACGGGAGCCGGTATTCACCCACATGCCGACCGTGACAGATTTGAGCGTCGGGATCTGCTCGGTGACTAAGCGAACCCCATTGTCGAGAATGCGTTTGCGGTACAAGGGGATTACCCGCCCGCTTGATCCTTTGCGCCGCCCTCGGCCGGCGCCGGCATGGTTTCTTTGCGGCTGAGCCGGATCTTGCCTTGCTTGTCGATCTCCAGCACCTTCACGAGAATCTGATCGCCTTCGGCCACTTCGTCGGACACGGCCTTCACGCGATGGTGCGCCAACTGCGAGATATGAACCAATCCGTCCGTCCCAGGCAGCACTTCGACGAAGGCGCCGAAGTCCATGATCTTCCGGACCGTGCCCATATAGATTTTTCCGATTTCGACTTCCTCGGTCAGACGACCGATGATGTCTTTGGCTTTCTGCAACGACACTTCGTCAGCAGATGCAATCGTGACAATTCCGGTATCTTCGATGTTGATCTTGACCCCGCAATCGGCCTGGATACTGCGGATCGTTTTTCCGCCCTGGCCGATGATGTCCCGGATCTTGTCTTGTTTGACTTTCATCGTATAAATGCGCGGCGCAAACGGCGACAGATTTTCGCGAGCGCCCGTGAGCGCTTTCGCCATATGGCTCAGAATATGGAGCCGGCCTGTGCGAGCCTGCTCCAAAGCCTGCTGCATGAGCGCCATCGTGATGCCGCCGATCTTGATGTCCATCTGCAGGGCCGTGACGCCGTTCTTGGTCCCGCATACTTTGAAATCCATGTCACCGAGATGGTCTTCCAATCCGAGAATATCGGACAGGATCATCACGCCGTTCCCTTCCTTGATCAATCCCATGGCAATGCCGGCGACCGGTTCCTTGATCGGAATGCCTGCGTCCATCATCGCCAGCGTACCGCCGCAGACCGTCGCCATCGAAGACGAGCCGTTGGACTCCAGGATTTCCGAGACAATCCGAAGCGTATACGGGAAGACGTCTTTGCCTGGAATAACCGGCTTCAACGCCCGTTCGGCCAATGCGCCATGTCCGACTTCCCGCCGGCCCGGCGACCTGAGCGGTCGCGCTTCACCGACGCTGAAGGGCGGGAAATTATAGTGGAGCATGAAGGTCCGCATGTATTCGCCTTCCAGCGCATCGATGCGCTGTTCGTCGTCGGTGGTACCCAACGTGACAACGGCGAGACTCTGCGTTTCCCCGCGCGTGAAGAGCGCCGATCCATGCGTGCGCGGCAGCACACCCACTTCACAGGTAATCGGCCGGATGTCCGAAGGGCCTCGGCCGTCTGCGCGAGAACCTTTTTCCAGGATCATGTTCCGGACTTCCGTGTACTCCAGCCCATGGAATACGATCTTGATATGCCGTTCACTCGTGGGCGCCTCAGGATTCTTGAGCTTTTCGACTGCCTCCGCTAACACCTGATCCAACCGTTCCTGTCGCGCCGCTTTGTTGGGAATCATGATCGCATCGCGAATAGGCTGTGCGACCATGTCTTTTACCTTCGCCGCAAGTGTCGGATCGATAGCTTCGACCTTCACTTCGCGCTTCCTGTTCCCAACTTTCTTGGCCAACTCGGCAATTTGGGCCACGATCTTCTTGATCTCGGCATGCGCCAATTCAAGCGCCTGCAGCATCGTCGCTTCCGGCAATTCGTTAGCCCCCGCTTCGACCATCATGATGGCATCGGCTGTGCCTGCAACGACCAGATGCAACTCGCTCTTCTCCATGGTTTCAAGATCGGGGTTCACGACAAACTGCCCGTTGACTCTGCCGATCTTGACGCCGGCAACCGGCCCTTGAAACGGGATGTTCGAGATGGACAGCGCAGCGGAAGCGGCTGTGATGCTGATGACATCGGACGAGCCGGTCTTGTCGGCGGACAACACCGAAGCGATCACTTGGGTTTCGAAATAATATCCTTCGGGGAACAAAGGACGAAGCGGGCGATCGATCAACCGGCTGGTGAGAACTTCTTTCTCCGACGGCCGACCTTCACGCTTGAAATAGCCTCCAGGAATTTTCCCCGCAGCGTACGTTTTCTCCTGATAATCAACCGTGAGCGGAAGAAAATCGATGCCCGGCTTGGCTGTCTGCGCAGCCACCGCCGTTGCCAAGATCACCGTGTCTCCGTACGAGGCCCAGATCGATCCGTCTGCCTGTTTGGCGACACGGCCGGTTTCAAGCCGGAGTATCCGGCCGGCTATCTCGATTTCAACTGTTTGTACCATCCTATGGTCTCCTCTGTTAGGTCCCACAGATGCCCACAGAGATAGACTCATGGCAACAGATGTGAGTTGGAAGTGATGAGTTTTTAGTTGTTGTGAGAGAACTCACAACTCAACATTCGCAACGCATAACTGTTTTTCTATGAGCCTATGTCCGTGTTCACCTGTGCGACGTCCGTTTCCTGCCGCCACGGGCGGCGCCGGGCCACGCAGGGCGCAGCCTACTTGCGGATGCCGAGCCGCTCAATAATGGCCCGATACCGCGCGTCCTCAATGCCACGGAGATAGTCCAGCAACCGCCGTCTCCGTCCCACCAGTTGCAACAACCCGCGACGGGAATGGTGGTCCTTCTTGTGCGTCTTGAAATGTTCGGTGAGATACGTGATGCGGTTGGTCAACACCGCAATCTGGACTTCCGGAGATCCGGAATCCGTCTCATGCTGCCGATATTCCTTGATCAATCCTGCCTTCGCTTCTTTGAGTAACGCCATGGTCTTGCTCCTCTTTCTAATTCAATCCAACGACTCAATATCCGTCAATACCTTGCGAATCTTGATCGGCCCCGCAGTGCGCGCATCATGGATGCCGATCGCCAGCAGCCGCCCCGCCTGATTCTGTAACCGGACAGAGACCGGCTCGGTGGATGCCGGCAGCCACTCCATCCCGGCGGGAGAGACCGCACCGCCATGCAACGCCAATCGAACCTGATCTTCGGTCAGCGCAAGAACCGGCAATTGGTCCAGCGCATGATCCAATCCGATTAGGTGCCGCCGCAATGTCCCGATCGCCGCTTGCGCTTCAGCCTGAGCCACGGTCAATGCGTGATCAATCGACAACGGTCCTACACGACGGCGTTCGAGCGCATAGAGATGTCCGCCAACGCCCAGTGCCTGTCCGATGTCGGCGCACAAGGTTCGAATGTACGTGCCCTTTGAACAGACAACGTTCAAGGTCACATCCCGACCCTCGACAGCGAGAATATCCAGGGCATGAATGACGATCGTCCGCTCTGCCCGGTCAACG
>SXPO01000007.1 GCA_005793285.1 Nitrospiraceae bacterium | reverse complement strand
TGCCCCGATTACGCTTGATCCAGCCCTGAAAGGCTACGTCAAGGTCAGCGGTGTGTCCGGCAATCTCAATAGTATTGGCTCGGATACGCTCAACAATCTGATGACGCTCTGGGCCGAAGGGTTTCGGAAGCAATACCCGAACGTCAAAATTCAGATCGAAGGAAAGGGGTCGAGCACCGCGCCTCCGGCCTTGATCGAAAGCACGGCGCAGCTCGGGCCGATGTCCCGCACGATGAAAAATACCGAGATCGATGCCTTCGAGAAAAAGTTTAGATACAAACCCACTGCAATCCCGGTCGCCATTGACGCGCTTGCCGTCTATGTCAATAAGGACAACCCCGTTCAGGGACTCACGATGGGGCAAGTCGATGCGATTTTTTCCAAAAGCCGCCGTGTCGGCTATAAGGAAAATATTCAGTCATGGAACCAGGCCGGTGTGGAGGGTGAACTGGGCGGTAATCCTATCAGCATCTATGGCCGGAATTCAGCCTCCGGCACCTATGGATTTTTTAAGGAACATACCCTCAGGAACGGCGATTTCAAGGATGAAGTCAAGGAACAGCCTGGGTCCGCTTCCGTGGTCCAAAGCGTGAGCGAAGATCAAGCTGGCATCGGCTACAGCGGTATTGGATATCTCACATCAAACGTGCGGGCGGTTCCTCTCGCCGAAAAAGATGGCATGCCATTTAAAGAGGCCACTCAACAGAACGCGGACAATGGGTCCTACCCGCTCTGGCGGTATCTCTATCTGTATGTGAACAAGGCGCCCAATAAGCCACTTGATCCGATCGTCAAAGAATTCATCAAGTTCATCTACAGCAAAGAAGGACAACAGGTGGTGGTCAAGGATGGATTTTTCCCATTGAACAGCGGCACGATCGAAAAGGAACTGCCGAAGCTTGACTAGCGATTCCGATCATGTTCTGGGGCTCTCTCCTTCTGGGGGGGCGTATGGCAATAGGCCCCCCCAGTTGCCGTTGAAACACTCGACCAGCGCCCTGCGGCGTCGAGCCCTCGATAGACTCGCCAAAATCATCGTCACACTGGGTGGGACCGCAGTCATTCTGAGCATCATCGGCATGTTCGTGTTTTTGATTAAAGAAGTGGTTCCCCTGTTTCTTTCTCCTCACGGGACGCAGAGCGGGTACGTTGCCGGCGATCCTGATCGAAGAGCGCCTTCGCAGTCCAGCCTTGTCGGGTTGGATGAATATCAAGAGATCATCTATCTGCTCAGTGGAGGGGCTCAGCGGCAGGTTCGCTTTTTTAACGCGCAATCAGGCGCGCCGATCGCTGTGGAGCTTCCGGCAGGTCTTGCCGATGTGTACGTCTTGTCCATTGCCCGCGCAGCTGGGAGCGGCAATCGGTTTGCGTTTGCGACGAGTGATGGCCGTCTTATTCCTGTGACGATCGAATTTACGTCCGGTTTCGATCAAGGGGAGCGTCGGGTTACGCCGACGATCACGCTGGGATCTCCGATGCAGGCGTCCCCCGCTACTGAGCGCATTCTTCGCCTGGCCTACCAGCCGACGGATCACGGGCCATTGACCGCAGCCCTTACGGATCAGGGGCATCTCTGGTACGCAACCGAGTCATTGGGACCATCGCCCGTTGCGCTGACGGATCATGGGAATGAGTCCGTGACCGCATTCATTTTTGACAGCCGGGGCGAAACACTGTCGGTCGGCACGGTTGGCGGGAAGCTGTACCGCTATGAGCTCCGAGAGGGCGCGCAGCCGAGTCTATCTGAAACTATCTCGGTGGCTCCGGTCGGCACCGCAGTCACGGCTCTGTCTTATTTGATAGGAGATCGATCGCTGGTGATCGGCAGCGGCGCAGGTGAGGTGTCGGTATGGATGCCGGTGCGTGAGGCTCAGGAAAGCCCGGTGACACGCTTTCGTCTGATTCATCGATTGGACACCCATCCTGCCTCTGTGACTGGAATTTCCCCCTCGCTTCGCAATAAGGGATTCATGACCGGCGACGCGCAAGGCAATCTGTTTGTCCACTATGCGACTTCCTCGCAGACGGTGTTGAAATTGTCGGGCAACGGCCAGGCGATTCGCGCCCTCGCGTTTTCTCCCAAGGCCGATGGCGCGGTGATCCTTTCCGATCAGGGAGAACTGCGAACCTATGCGATTCGCAATCCCCATCCGGAGACGACGGGTGCGACATTGCTCGCCCCTGTGTGGTACGAGGGCTACGACAGACCGGAGCATGTTTGGCAATCCTCCAGCGGCGCCGACGATTTCGAAGCGAAGTTCGGTCTCATGCCGCTGATCTTCGGCACGCTCAAGGGAACTTTCTATGCCATGCTGATTGCGGTGCCGTTGGCCCTCCTAGGCGCCATCTATACTGCGATGTTCATGGCCCCGCATCTTCGTGCCAAGATCAAGCCGACCATCGAGATTATGGCGGCGCTCCCCACAGTCATTCTTGGTTTTCTGGCGGGTTTGTGGATTGCTCCGATGCTTGAGCGGATCTTCCCCGCAATGGTGGCGATGATGGTAGCCGTACCGGCCGGCGTCATCGTTACATCGGTTCTTTGGCAGTATCTTCCGGCAACCGTTACGCGCCGGTTACGTCCCGGGATGGAGGCATTCATCCTGATTCCTGTCATCATCGGGGTCGTCTGGGCTTGCCTGGCCTTGAATCAGCCGATGGATTCGCTGCTGTTCGGCGGCAACTACAAGACCTGGTTTGCGACCCATTGGGGGCTCCGATACGATCAGCGCAATGCCCTCGTGGTCGGCTTTGCGATGGGCTTTGCGATCGTGCCGATTATTTACAGTATTTCCGAGGAGGCGTTGACGAATGTCCCGCGACATTTGATCGCCGGGTCGCTTGCCCTGGGCGCCACCCGTTGGCAGACCTTGGTCAAGCTGGTGCTCGTCTCGGCCAGCCCTGGGATCTTTTCCGCATTGATGATCGGATTTGGCCGGGCCATCGGTGAAACCATGATCGTGCTTATGGCGACAGGGAACACCCCGATCATGGAATGGAGCCTGTTCAACGGCTTTCGCACGCTCTCAGCCAATATCGCGGTAGAAATCCCAGAGGCGCCCCATGGCGGCACGCTGTACCGCACCCTGTTTTTGGCGGCCATCGTGTTATTCGC
>SXPO01000060.1 GCA_005793285.1 Nitrospiraceae bacterium | reverse complement strand
GGACGAAATCACGAACGACATCACTGGTGTGACCAAGGCATCATTCGAACCGACGATCGACTATGTGGTGGTGAAGATTCCCCGGTTCGCGTTTCAGAAGTTCAAAGGCGCAGATCCCACGCTGACCACGCAAATGAAATCGGTGGGTGAAGCGATGGCGATCGGACGGACGTTCAAGGAAGCGCTGCAGAAGGCCATCCGTTCCCTGGAGTTGGATCTCAATGGGTTGGCCTCGCGGGTGGGGATCGATCGGGGGATTCCTCCGGAGTTCGATCGGGGTGAGGCGCTGGAGAAGGTCCATCGCATGCTGCGTACGCCGTTGCCAGAGCGGCTCTGGTATCTCGCCGACGGAATCCGCTTGGGTCTCACGAATGACGCTCTCTTTGCGATGACAAAGATCGACCCCTGGTTCATCGAGCAGATTCGTGAACTGATTGGCTTCGAACAGGATCTCCTGGGTAAAGCGGGGACAGCCGCCTTGGCGACGGCGGGCGAGTGGCTTTGGGAAGCCAAACAACGGGGATTTTCGGACGATCGGATCGGTCAATTGATCGGAGTCGAGCCGGCGAAGGTCCGCAAGGCGCGTATGGGGTCCGGAGAAATCGGAACATGCGTCGCTCCAGGCCGATCCGTGACATATAAGCGAGTTGATACTTGCGCGGCGGAGTTTGAGGCCCATACGCCCTATCTCTATTCCACCTATGGAAGTGAATGCGAGGCCAGGCCGTCGGATCGGAAAAAGGTCGTGATTCTTGGTGGAGGCCCCAACCGGATCGGACAGGGGATCGAATTCGACTATTGCTGTGTGCATGCAGCTATGGCGCTTCGGGAAGAATCGATTGAAACGATCATGGTGAATTGCAATCCGGAAACCGTGAGCACGGACTATGACACTTCAGATCGGCTGTACTTTGAGCCGCTCACGGAGGAGGATGTGCTCAATATCGTCAAGACGGAACAGCCGATCGGGGTCGTGCTGCAGTTCGGCGGACAGACTCCGTTGAAGCTGGCGCTTCCGTTGTTCAAGGCCGGGGTGAAGATTCTCGGCACCAGCCCCGATGCGATCGATTTGGCGGAAGATCGTGAGCGGTTCCGGGATTTCTTGAATAGGCTCGGTCTCCGGCAGGCGGAGAGCGGAATGGCGCGCTCTGTCGATGAAGCAGTGCGCATCGCAAGCACAATCGGATATCCGGTCATGGTTCGGCCTTCCTATGTATTGGGCGGCCGCTCGATGCAAATTGTCTATGACGAAGCTGAATTGTTGGAGTATGTCCGTACCGCCGTGAAGGCATCGCCGAAACACCCAGTGCTGATCGACAAATACCTGGCCGATGCCATTGAAATCGATGCTGACGCGATTTCGGACGGACAGACCGTTGTCGTGGCAGGGATCATGGAACATATCGAAGAAGCTGGGGTCCACTCCGGCGACTCCGCCTGTTCGCTGCCGCCCTACACCCTGGAGAAAACCGTCGTGCAGGAGATCGAGCGCCAAATGAAGCTGTTGGCGCTGAAGCTCGGAGTCGTGGGATTGATGAATGTGCAATTTGCCGTGAAAGATAAGACTGTCTACGTGCTCGAAGTCAATCCACGGGGATCGCGAACGGTGCCCTTCGTCAGCAAAGCGATCGGTGTACCGCTGGCCAAGCTGGCAATGAAGGTGATGATCGGGCGGACGCTCGACGATCTTGGATTCACGAACGCGCCGCAGCCGGCACATCTGTCGGTCAAGGAAGCGGTATTTCCATTCAATAAGTTTCCCGGAGTGGATGTGCTGCTGGGGCCGGAAATGAAGTCGACGGGAGAGGTGATGGGCATCGACGGCAATTTCGGCTGGGCGTTTGCCAAATCGCAGGCCGGCGCCGGGTCCATTCTTCCGCGGTCAGGGACCGCTTTTCTCAGCGTGAAGGAGGACGATCGGCCTATTGCCTTGGACGTGGCGAGGCAGCTGCGAACCCTTGGGTTTCAGATTCAGGCGACCATCGGAACGGCCGGTTATCTGAGGGAACAGGGTGTTGAAGTGGCCACGGTCCACAAGGTAAGGGAAGGGCGGCCTCACATCGTCGACCATATCAAGAACGGAGAGGTGGCGCTCGTGGTCAATACAGTGAGGACGGCCTCGGCCCATTCTGACTCGATATCAATCCGCCGGGAGGCCTTGCACAAGGGCGTGCCCTATTACACCACGATGAGAGGGGCCATGGCGGCCGTGCTCGGTATCGAAGCGATGGTGAAAAAGGAACTATCCATCCGTTCTTTGCAGGAGTATCATCGAACCCCTGGTCTGCCGGAGTCATAAACCTATGCCGACACCGATTACGAAAAAAGGGTATGAAGCATTGAAGGCCGAGCTGGATCGTTTACGGAAGGTTGAGCGGCCCAAAAATATCGAGGCCATTGCGGAAGCCCGGGCGCATGGCGATCTGAGTGAAAACGCCGAGTATGATGCCGCTAAGGAACGGCAGGGATTCATCGAGTCGCGCATGGCCGAGCTTGAAACCAAATTGGCCGAAGCCCGTATCATCGAAATCACGGGGCGAACCACGGAGACGGTCGTTTTCGGCGCGACTGTGTCGGTGATCGAACAAGAGTCCCAGGCGAAGAAGCACTATACGCTGGTCGGCCAAGACGAGGCCGATATGAAATTCAACAAGATTTCCGTCCAATCGCCGGTCGGGCGCGCATTAATCGGGAAACGGGTGGGCGATTTCGTCGAAGTAAAGACTCCGGTGAAGGTCGTCGAGTATGAGGTCATCGAGATCAAATTCGAGGAATGCTAGGAAGGCCACCCGGCTTCTTGTAGATTCGAGATCGAGGCTGAGCTAATGCACATCGGATTGCCGCGTAATCTGAACCTCGACCTCAGCTGATTCCCATTCGCGTATGCGGTGAGCGACCGCGGCCTGTCAGGTTGTCCTGTTGGTTCTTGTGTCACTCAGTGTAACCGCTCATGGCGTCTCGTTTTCACTCTGAGAGAAAACTCTTCAAATGGCCTGCCGGTGTGGCGCCGGCGCGCCCCCTGATCACACTATTGACCGACTTCGGTTCGCGCGATAATTTTGTGGCGAGTATGAAGGGGGTCATTCTCTCGATTCACTCCGAAGCCCGCATCGTCGATCTGTCCCACGAGATCTCTCCCCATGGAATCGAAGAAGCGGCCTACGTGATCGCTTCGTGCCACCGATATTTTGAGGAGGGAGCAATCCACGTTGTGGTTGTGGATCCCGGTGTGGGAAGCGCCAGACGGTCGCTTCTGGTCACCACGTCGCGGCAGTATTTTCTGGCCCCGGATAACGGATTGCTCACCCGAGTTCTATGGGACGAGCGTGACGCCGAGGTCCGGCAGATCGAGAACATGCTGTACCGTCTCCCGTCAGAAGGGGCAACCTTCGATGGGCGGGATCTCTTTTCCCCGGCGGCTGCCTGGCTTGCGATGGGAGAGCCGACGTCATCATTTGGGCGTGTCATCGACGACCCTGTCTTGCTTCCGCTTGCGTTTCCGATCGCGCAAGACGGGATGCTGATCGGACAAATCGAGCATGTCGATCGCTTCGGCAATTTGATTACAAACATCACAGCGGCGAATGTGCGGGAATGGTCGGAGGCCACCGGTCGGCCCCATCCTGCTGTTCACGTCGGGACCTGTATTATTCAAGGGCTGGTGACCAGTTACAGCCAAGGCAAACTCGACAGCCCTTCCGCGCTGATCAATAGCTCCGGCAAGCTGGAAATCTTTGTGGAGCAGCAGAGCGCAGCCCGGTATTTACAAATCGGTGTGGGCGAAAAAATGCGGCTTGAGTAGCCCGCGTGACGGCGTGCGTGGACCGCGCTCAGTCGATGATGGAAGTCTCTATAGCCTGTTTCAAGATGTCGGCCATTTTCCGTAATTCTGCTTGAGACGCAGACAGCGGCGGGATCAGCACCAGTACGTTTCCGATCGGTCGAATGATCAGCCCGTTCTTTCTTGCCGCCGATGCGACGCGGTGACCGACTGCGGCGCCGAGTGGATAGGGCTCTTTCGTTTTCTTGTCCCGCACTAACTCGATCCCCGCCATCAAACCATACCCGCGGATGTCACCTACTTGTGGGAGTGCCAGTAATGGTTTCAGCCACCGCGCGAGGTGTTTGATTTTCACCGGCAGCCGTTTGAGCGTCCGTTCCGCGAGGAAGATGTCGAGATTGGCCAACGCTACGGCGCAACCGAGCGGGTTGCCGGCATAGCTGTGGCCGTGGAAGAAGGTCTTGAACTCTTCGTAGGAGCCCAGAAAAGCCTTGTAGATTTCCTCGGTTGCCAATGTGGCGGCCAACGGCATATAGCCGCCGGTCAGGCCTTTGCTGATGGCCATGAAGTCGGGCGTGACTTGCTCGTGCTGGCAGGCGAACATGGCGCCTGTTCGGCCGAAACCTGTGGCGACTTCATCGGCAATGAGTAACACATTATATTTCGTGCAGAGATCACGGACCCGACGCAGGTAGCCCGCTGGTTGGACGACCATGCCGGCGGCGGCTTGAATCAGCGGCTCGATCACGAAGCCAGCCAGGTCCCGGTGACGAGTCTTGAGAAGCTCTTCGATCGGATCGAGGCAGGCCAGATTGCACGATGGGTAG
>SXPO01000059.1 GCA_005793285.1 Nitrospiraceae bacterium | reverse complement strand
TCCAATCCGTCGACCACACCGGCTGCCAGCGCCATGACGTTCTTCAGGGCTCCGCCGAGCTGGACCCCGATGACATCGGCATCGGCATACACGCGAACCGCCGGGGTCATGAGCATGTGCTGAAACTGTTGCACAAGGGCCGGTTCACGCCCGGCCAGACAGAGCGCCGTCGGTTTTCCTACGCTGAGCTCCGCGGCGAAGCTTGGACCTGACAAAGCCATGATCATGGATTGCATCGGTAGGGGAAGCACCTCATCCATCACTTGCGTCATGAGTTTGGCGGTCTCCTCTTCGATCCCTTTCGTCGCACTGATCAATGGAATGGGTGTGGAGAGATACGGCGCGAGCGCCGTGAGTACCAATCGGGTTACATGCGAGGGGACAACGAATAGGAGGCCCTGGCAGCCTTCAATCGCATCGGCGATCGATGAGGTCGCGACAAGCGTCTGCGGTAGCGCTACGCCGGGAAGAAACATCGAGTTTTCGTGCCCGGCATTGATGGCCTGCGCCACGTCAGGTTCGTAGGCCCAGAGCCTGACCGTCACCCCCTTCTCAGCCAAATGTTTCGCCAAGGCCGTGCCCCAGGCTCCCGCTCCAATCACACCCATATTGCTGATTGTCTGCATGCTGGAAAGTCCCATGGGTTGGAGGGCGATGATGGACGCTAGCTGATTGGGCGGAGCGGATTATAGGAAGGCCTTGATCGTCTGTCAACGAATGGAACGAGCTTCTCCATCTAGCTAGCAAACCAACGCTGGTCCCTGTAACCTATCTGTGGCAGTACGGACTGTTGGTGCGCTGGAGAACGGCCGATGCAAACCTGTCCCTCATGTAGTTGTTCACAACCAGAAATCAATCGCTTCTGTACGCACTGTGGCCGGCGGCTCGACAAGAGCGGAGGTGACGCTTCAGGGCCTCGCCCCGATGCCGGAACACCGGAGCAGATGAACCTCACGGCGTTGTACGGAATGATCGCGGCCCTGATCCTCGCTGTGCTGTGCCCTCCTTGGGAAACTCCGCCCGATCAGCAACCGGAGTTTCTGGGGCTATCGTTCATTCTCTCTCCCCCGACTGCTGAGGCCGTCGTAAGCCGTATGCTCCTGACCATCGAACTGGTCACAATCGCGATCGCCGGATTCTACGGAGCGTTTCTCTTACGGAAGAAATAAGCGCGTCAACCGTCATATGTCACGCGCAAGCAGGTGAGGGACTCTGCTTGTCCCTTTGCATCGTAGCTAGTCCAGCGCCAATGTCAGGCATTTTGCCGAACCACCAGATTTCATGAATTCATCGAGAGGAACGGAATGGGTGCGGTATCCCTTGGTTTGGAGCAGGCGTTCGGTTGTCGGACAGCCGGACGGCAGGACGACATGTTTCCCGACGCAGACTGCGTTGCATGCGAACTTCAACGCTTCATCCTCCGGAACGGAGAGACGCCGTTCCGTTGAAATTTGCCGGGCAATCGCGGACTGACCATAGGGATCGAAGGCAGGTGGAAAGTAGAGCAGGTCTCCTCCGCTCAAGGGGCAGAAACATGTATCGAGATGATAAAAACGGCTATCGACGAGTTCGAGTGGAATAATTTCTCGATGGAATCGCTCGCTCAGATTGGGGAATGCGCGGATATCGGATCGCTGTCTATAGCCGCCGAACCAGCAATCCGCAAAGCCCAGGAGATCCCCCGCTCCCTCAAAGAACAAGGCCTTGTCTAATGTGATTACGGCATACCCCTGCCCGCGAAACCAGTCGTGAAAACATGCTTCCTCTCGTTGCCGTTCAGGATAGCGGAAGCGGCTCACTACGGCCGTGCGACCAACCACGACGCCGGCATTGGCCGTAAATACCAAGTCGGGCAGCCCCGCAACCGGCATCATCCGTTCGAGCGTCACCCCCAGATCTTGTTCAAAGACACGCATCAGACCATGCCACTGTTGAACGGCTCGTTCATGGTCCACCCGATTGCTGAGTCGCATCCAGGGATTGATTTCATATTCGACTTCAAAAAAGTCAGGAGGACAGACGAGGAGCCGAGTCATGCCGACCTTCCCAGGAGTCGCGCCAGTTCCGAGAGAAACGATGCCGCGTCCATGACGAGACCAACTGCTTGAAAGCTGCCGCGATCCGACAGTTTGATCGGCACAGAGGGATTCACGTCTACACACACGGTCGGCACTGTGGCAGGCAAGAGATTTCCTGTGGCCACGGCATGCAAGGTGGAGGCGACCAGCAGGGCCAACCCGACACCGGGGATTGCCCTGCGCATGGCGTGTTGCGCGAGAACGGAATCGGTGATCACTCCGGGAAGAGGGCCGTCATCGCGGATGGTTCCGGCCATCACGACCTGAACATTCTGCCGGACACAGGCCGCCATGATGCCCTGTTTCACCACTCCCGACGTGACTGCAGTTTCGATGCTGCCGATCGCGCGGATCTTGTTGATCGTCCGCAAATGATGTTCATGGCCATGCGGAACCGCGCGTCCTGCCGCCAGTCCATAGCCCAGGGATGTGCCGTATAGGTCTGCTTCCATATCGTGCGCCGCCAGGGCATTGCCGCAGAACAGAAGATGGACGAACTCCTGTTCGATCAGCCAAGTCAAGGCGTCTCGCCCGCCGGCATGAATAATTGCAGGCCCTCCTGCCAGCAACACTCTTGAATCCGCCTGTCCCTGCCGGTGCTGTTCCCGCAGTTGACGCATCCGGACTGCGACATCGGTGATGATATGGTTATGGGGTCGCTCCGACGAGACCTGCGACTCCATGAATCCAAACACATCCCGTTCGTTGGGGCGGCGCAAGGGAATGACGCGCACCCCTTCGCGTCCGACCACGATCTGATCTCCTTGCCGAACATCTCCCATCGGCACTGCTTGCGCCGTGAACGCCCGTCCATCCACGAGAATGCCGAGATCCATCTCAATCCGATCGACATCCGTCCACTGCTCGTGGAGCCGGATCTGCGTGGGCAAATGGGTGGTTGCATAGAAGTCATCGGGGAAGATCCCGTCGGCGGGGGCCTCGACGGTTCGACAGTCTGCGTCGCGTTCGACCGAAGCCCCATGCGGCTGGATCGCCTTGAGAATGTCGTCCAAGAGCCTCGTCGATGCGGCCCGGATTACGATGCGAGCGCGAGAGGGCTCCTCCCTGGTTGTTCCGATATGCACGTCCTCCAAGTCGAAGGCGCCACCCATCATCAGGATGATGTCCAGCACCTTCGCAAGAATCAGCGAATCGATAATGTGCCCGCTGATGA
>SXPO01000058.1 GCA_005793285.1 Nitrospiraceae bacterium | reverse complement strand
ACACCGTCGCCACCACACCGCCGGCCACGCCGAAGGCTGCGTCACGTTTTGTCTCATTGAGCCCGAAATAGCTGACCAATCCCATCCCAATCAAGAGCACCGCGGCGGCCAGATAGGGGCCGATACCCAGATCGAATTGGACGGCTGTGGGAAATTCCTTGACGAGTTTTCCCGCGAATTTTCCATAGAGCCACGGCAAAGAGGCAAATCCTATGGCCAAAAGATAGCCGACACCTGTTACGGCATGGATCGAGCCGCGAATGCCTGCGGTCGAAGGGTCCTTCAGCGCCCGTGCCCAATACAACGCCGCCAAGACCGACGCGGCGGGAAACAGTGGTCCGATATAGTGCGGCAGTCTGGTCGAGGACAGGGTGAAAAATATGAAGGTGCCGACCAACCACAGCGCCGCAAACCATTCCAACTCCTTGCCTGATCCCGATCCATCCTGTGAGTCTGCTGATGCCGCGCCGGCGCGTGCGAGATGACGCTGCTCCTTCCAACTGTTGTAGGTTTGAGAGAAGGCAGCGGGGAGCATCAGGCTCCAGGGGAAAAACCCCAGCAGCAGCACAGGAATATAAAACCAGAAGCCGACTCCGTGGCCCTCCATCGGAGCGAGGAATCGCCCCACGGTGTGGACTTTTGCCTGCGAGCTATACGCATCGCCATGGATGAGGAACATGGCGGCATACCATGGGCCAGCGAGCAGCATTACAACTGCTGTGCCGGCGATGGGAAAGCCGCGCTGCCAGAAGATCGTCCAGCGTCGTGCCACTGTCAGATAGAGTCCGGCGGTCAGCAGCGGTACCAGAAATCCGACCGGCCCTTTTGTCAGAGTGGCGAGGGCCATGCCGACGTAGAAACCCCAGATCCAATGCCGTCCGGCGCCCGGCTCATGCAGGCCCAGCCAGAATCCATAGAGTGACAGCGTGGTGAAAAAAATCAGGGCGCTGTCGGTGATGGCCATGCGCCCCAGCGCGAGCATTTCGATATTCAACAGCAGCATGAGGGCGCCGACAAGGCCGGCGGTCTGGCCCCGCAGTCGAGTCAGAAACAAATAGTGCATGAGGATCAGTGCGACGCCAAACAGGGCAGACGGGGTGCGCGCCGCGAACTCGTTCACGCCGAACAGATGATAAGAGACGGTCATCAGCCAGTACAGGAAGACCGGCTTGGCGACGCGCAGCTCTCCATTAAATGTGGGAGTGACGAGGTCTCCGGAGGCGAACATCTCACGACCGGCTTCGGCATTCCGCCCTTCATCGCGGTCGGTGAGGCCCATATCGCCGAGACCTAGAAAGAAGAGCAGGCTCGAGAGGGCGAGGAGAATCGCGATCGTCGTCAACTGGTTGGGTTGGCGGTCGTCACGCAGGGGAGGGCCTTCTGTGGCAGACGAGATGAGGCATGTGGAAACGGGTCTGTCGTCGAGTGTCATGTCTGTTGGGCCGGCGGGTCGGCTGGACTGTTGGCTTGGTCAGCGCGGCGGATGAGCATCAAGTTGCGAACATACACGACCGAACCGACGCTTTGTCCGGCGATGAAGACCGGGTCCATGCGATAGATCGCATAGGCCAGCGTGATGAGTCCGCCGATCAGGCTCATATACCAAAACGACACAGGAACCTCGCTTGCAGCCTTCTTTTCAGAGGCGATCCACTGGACCACCCAGCGGCCGAAAAAGAGGCCTTGGCCGAGGAAGCCGATGGCGATCCAAATAGTGTCTGTCGTCATTGTGACACACGCGGGGAGAAGAGCGACATGCCAGTAACAGAGTGCTTGC
The DNA here is from genome assembly GCA_005793285.1 of Nitrospiraceae bacterium. Taxonomy (GTDB): domain Bacteria; phylum Nitrospirota; class Nitrospiria; order Nitrospirales; family Nitrospiraceae; genus Nitrospira_D. The sequence continues at coordinate 729 of SXPO01000058.1, read as the reverse complement.
GGATGTATCGTTCAAATGTGTGTGGTGTCATTGCAGAGGGTATGGAATGGGTCATGCCGGTTCTTTGAGTTTGTACCGCAGCACCCGATGCTGCATCCACCGCACGGCGATCAGATCGTAGAGGGATTTGAATAGCCGGTTGCCCATGCCGTATTTCGACTGACCGTGCATGCGCGGGTAATGCCGAACCGATACTTCAGTCACGGTGAATCCATGCATCAACGCCAGCGCGGGAAAGAACCGGTGCATGCCTTCATACAGGCGGATGCGTTCCAGTACGGGGCGCCGGAATACTTTGAGTGGGCATCCGGTATCGTGCACACCGTCGTGAGTGAACTGGTTGCGTACGCGATTGGCGATCAAGGACGACAGTTTCTTGACCAATCCATCCTGCCGCTGCTGTCTCCATCCACACACGAGGTCGTAGCTGGACGTGAGGGGGAGAAGTTTCAAAATATCGTCGCTGTCCTGTTGGAGGTCGCCGTCGATTTGGATGATGATCTCACCGGACGACTGCCGAAATCCCGCATCGAGGGCGCAGGTCTTGCCGTAATTCCGGTCGAAGTGCAACACCTTGACCTGGGGATGCTGCGCCGCGAGACGATCCAGTGCCTGGCTGCTGCCGTCGCTGCTGCCGTCATCTACAAAGAGAATTTCGTATGGGCGTGATCGCGACGATTCGTGCGAGTCCATGACTTTGAAGAGACCTGCCAAGAGGGGCGGCAGGTT
>SXPO01000057.1 GCA_005793285.1 Nitrospiraceae bacterium | reverse complement strand
CTTGAGATTCTGAGCCATACAACCCAGAACGCCGACGACCAGGGGACGCTGGTTCTTCAGCTCCTTCAACTCGGAAAGATGCGCGTAAATTTTCTTGTGGGCGTTCTCGCGAATGGCGCAGGTATTCACGAGCACCACATCGGCCCGCTCACGATCGGGCGTGAACACGAATCCTTCCTGTTTCAGCATCGAGCGGACCAGTTCGCTGTCGGACTCGTTCATTTGACAGCCGAACGTTTCAATATGCACGTGAGGAGCGGGAGACTTTGGCGTCATGGCTGTATCACTGGGGTGGACGTCGGCTGTTCGAGCGCGAGATGGCCGAAGGCCCGGCGGTCGGTCGCCGCTGTAATGGTGATTGGTTCGATCTCATTTTGGAGATCATCGGAGCCCGCCACCGCCACTTTTGTGAAGTTCGGCGTGCAGCCGTGGCGATACCCGTCTTCGGTCCCTGCTTCAAAGAGAACGGAGACGGTGGTTCCGATCTGCCGGTGATGGAACGCGAGGCGCTTCGCGCGTTCGAGATCGAGGAGCATCTCGGCGCGTTTTTTGACTGTCGCAGGCGTTGCCGCCCGCTTCATGCGAAGAGCGGCGGTTCCTGGTCGTGGCGAATAGGGAAATACGTGAAGATAAGAAAAGGGAAGGTCTGTTGCCACGGCCAGTGTATTCCGGAACGCCGCGTCAGTTTCACCGGGGAATCCCACCATCAGATCGGTCCCAAGTCCCAGATGAGGAATTTTGGCGACGGCCCGCTCGATCAAGTCGAGATAGGCCCGTACGGTATGGCGCCGATTCATAGCTGTTAGGATTTGATCGTCTCCGCTCTGAAGCGGAATATGAAGGTAGGGGCAGAATTTCGTGGAACCAGATAGGAGATCCAGCAGTTCGTCGCTGACGGTCGTCGGTTCGATCGAGGAGATGCGGATGCGTTCAAGGCCTGCCGTGCGATCGAGCTGCCGGAGCAACGAACACAAGTTATGGCCGTTATGGAGATACTGGCCGAGGTTCACCCCCGTGAGCACGATCTCGCGATATCCGCGCGCCCCCAAGCTGTGCGCCTCTTGCAGGATGTCCTCCAGCCTTCGGCTTCGTTCATGTCCCCGCGAGAACGGAATGATGCAAAAGCTGCACATGGCGCTGCACCCGTCCTGAATCTTCAGCGGCGCCCTCGTCGAATCTGGTTCTCCAAAGTAGGGAAGGTCGAACTCCTCACGCGACATCGTTTTGGTATGGCGGACTTCCGGGGAGGCGCGCTTCTGTAAGGCATCAGCCGGAGGGAGGTAAGACGGTAGGTCCAGTTTGAATTGATGGCCGACGATGAGGTCGATGCCGCCTTGGTGCTTGAGCCCCTCGATTCCAGTTTGGGCGTAACAGCCTGTCACTGCGACGAAGGCGTGGGGAGAATGTTTGAGTGTCTTGCGGATGAGGTATCGCGATGTGCGTTCCGCATCTTCTGTGACTGCGCAGGTATTGAGCACCAGCAGATCCGTCGGCCGGCCGAATTCGACCAGTTGAAATCCCTTCTGACGCAGTCCTTCGCCCAGTACCGCCGTTTCGGCATGATTCAGTCGGCATCCCAGCGTGTGGAGCGACGCGCGCGTGCTTGTCATAGTGGAGTATTATAGGGAGGTTGTCCCGGTTCCGGCAAGTTCGCACAACCGGCGAGGACGACTACCCGCACGTTTTTTGATTGCCGAGGGTGAGCATGCTAGGATACACCCATTTTCGTGATCCACATGGCCGCCGATGAGCGTAAAGATGGCCGGTCGGTTTTACCCAGTTCTTGTCCTCCTGTGTGTCCTGGGTGGTCCGTTTTCGATAGGAGAGGCCAAGGATCTGCTTCCTGTCGAGCCTGATCTCAGTACCCGCCTCGATGAATTGTATGACCATGAGGCCAGGCTCTTTATCATGCTCTATTCTCTGGCGGGGAACGGCCGGATCGATTATGTGACGGCTCGACTGGTTCAAGAGTATGCCCGCAGTGCCTACGGCAATCCCGTCTACCAGACCGAGGCCCAGCCGCTGTTCTATTGGTGGAATCACACGATGTGGAACGATCCGGAGCAGGACGGCGTCAACGGCAATGAAAGGGTCTATCAAGAGAATACGGAATTCGACATCTCACGCTACAAACCCTGTCTCTTCAACGGCCAATCCTGTTGACCTTGTTCACCCTTTAACTGTGAGCGCTCCGAGTGAACGAACATTCAACCGGGTTCACCGCATTAATGAACCGGCGTCTCGCTGTAATGTTGCCGCTTGGCTTCGCCTCCGGCTTGCCCCTGGCGCTCACCGCCGGGACGTTGCAAGCGTGGCTCACCGTGGAGGGGGTCGATCTTAAGACGATCGGCATTTTCACGCTGGTCGGCCTTCCCTATACGCTGAAATTTCTCTGGGCTCCGCTCATGGATCGGATCGTGCCGCCCTGGCTTGGGCGGCGGCGTGGCTGGATGATGCTGACCCAACTGTGCGTTGCGGTTGGATTAGGGCTGATGGCGTTGACCAGTCCGCGCGCACATCCGGAACAGCTCGCCGCCTTTGCGCTTCTGGTTGCGTTTCTCTCGGCATCGCTGGACATTGTCTTGGATGCCTATCGCACGGATACGCTGCATTCGCATGAACGTGGCTTGGGCGCGGCGGTGTGGGTCAATGGGTATCGCGTCGCTCTCTTGGCCGCCGGCGCCGGCGCGCTGGTGTTGGCGGATTATATAGGCTGGCAAGCAACATATCTTGCAATGGCGGCCGTGATGATGGCGGGGCTTTCCGCCATTCTGTTGAGTCCCGAACCGACCTGTATGGCTGATCCACCCAAGAGTCTTGCCGAGGCTGTCGGAGCGCCGCTCCAGGAGTTTTTTTCCAGGCCTCAAGCGATTGGGTTTCTGGCTGTCATCGTCCTGTACAAACTCGGGGATGCCGTTGCCTCTTCATTGCAAACGGCATTTCTGATCGGGGGAGTCGGGTTCTCGGTCATGGACGTCGGAGCAGCGAAAGGTATCGGAGTTTTTGCGACGCTCTTCGGCGCATTGATCGGAGGCGTCATGATGACCAGGACCGGGCTTGTACCGTCACTGCTGCTCTTCGGCCTGCTGCAGGCGGTCTCAAATCTCGGCTT
>SXPO01000006.1 GCA_005793285.1 Nitrospiraceae bacterium | reverse complement strand
TCTGTCCCCAGTGCCACGAGTTGAAGTTGCCGCATTATACCTGTTTGAACTGCGGGACCTACAAGGGCAAGGCTGTCATTCAAGTCGAAGAAGCGTAGCGGAAGGTGCATGGTGCTCTGTGACATCGGCCTGACTCCGGCGGGTGGCGCGACTGTCTTAGGCCGCTTCTATTCGGCAGCACCAGGGCGCACATTTGCCGGCTCTCAATGTGTCACGGGACGTAGCAGGAGAACCTGTGCGTCCGGTTCCCAGTACCCTCCGTTGGGCAAATCATCGCATGATGCTCAACGCTCTGCAGTTTCCGTCGAATCAGAAAAATTGCACATGGACAGCCAGTTGATCCGACGCCAGCCGTGACCACCTCATCCTGCATGAAGATCGCACTCGACGCGGTGGGAGGCGACCATGGTCCGGTTCCCTGCATCGAAGGCGCGTTTCAAGCCATCAGTGAGTCGGATGTCGAGGTCATTCTTGTCGGCGACGAGACGACGCTGAAACAAGAATGCAGCCGTCTCGGCTATAACGATGCCCGCTTGTCCATTCGGCATGCGTCCCAAGTCGTTACCATGGAGGAGTCTCCTGCGGCCATGGTCCGAAAGAAGCGGGACTCGTCGATTTGGGTTGCAACTGGAATGGTGAAGAACGGTGAAGCCGATGCCGTCGTGAGTCCAGGCAACACGGGAGCCAGCATGGTCGCCTCATTTTTCGTCTTGGGGCTGACGAAAGGTGTGGAACGGCCGGCGATTGCTACCAGTTTGCCGACGGTGACCGGTGAAGCGATTATTCTTGATGTGGGGGCGAATGTTGATTGTGGGGCGAAAGATCTCCATCAGTTTGCCGTGATGGGGAATGAGTACGGGAAATACTTATTCGGCAAGCCCAATCCACGCGTCGGCCTGCTGAGCATCGGCGAAGAAGACAGCAAAGGCAATGAGGTCACGAAGGAAGCGTTCAAGCTATTGAAGGCGAGTCCGTTGAATTTCGTCGGCAATGTCGAAGGGCGCGAGGTGTACAGCGGAATTGCGGATGTAGTGGTATGCGACGGGTTCATTGGGAACGTCGCGCTGAAGATATCCGAAGGCGTGGCCGAGACGATCAGCAAATTGTTGCTCAAGGAGATTTCAGGTTCCTTGCTTGGACGGCTGGCCTATCCCTTGATCGCGACTCCCCTGAAGAACCTCAAGCGGCGGATCGATTATGCCGAGTTCGGCGGCGCTCCGTTGCTTGGAGTGAACGGCATCACGATCATTTGCCATGGTCGTTCGTCGGCGAAAGCCATCAAGAACGCCATTCGCCGGGCTAAAGGTATGGCGGAAGGACGGGTGCACGAACTTATCCAGCGAAATATCGAAGGCAGTCTTGCTTGCCCTTCGGTGGAGCAGGAAACATGAAGTCGCGCATTACCGGCACAGGCTCGTACGCACCTGCCAAGGTGCTGACGAATGCGGATCTCGAACGCATGGTGGCGACTTCGGACGAGTGGATTCGTGAACGGACCGGTATCCGAGAGCGGCATATCGCAGGTGCCGGAGAGGCATGCTCGGATTTGGCCGTCCAAGCTGGAAAGCGCGCGCTGGCGGCGGCAGGTCTTCCCGCCACTGATCTCGATATGGTTTTGGTTGCCACCTGTACGGGAGACTATCCGCTTCCATCAACGGCTTGTTTGGTGCAGCATCAACTCGGCGCGACCAAGGCGGCGGCCTGTGACATTGCAGCCGCGTGCTGCGGTTTTGTCTATGCGCTGTCGGTGGCCGATGCCTATGTGAAGGGCGGGATGCGTCATGTGCTGGTGATCGGGTCGGAAGTCATGTCTGCCATTACAGATTGGACGGACCGGAATACCTGTGTCTTATTTGGAGACGGGGCTGGGGCGGCGGTTGTCAGTGCGGGTGATGGAGAGCGGGGCATTTTGTCTACGCACCTTCGTTCCGATGGAAAATTAAACGACCTGATCGCCGTGCCAGGGGGCGGGTCTCGGATGCCGCCGTCTCAAAAAATTATTGCGGAACGAATGCAGTGTATCAAGATGAAGGGGCATGAAACCTTCAAGGTCGCGGTGCGGAACCTGGAGGAGATTGCCAGGGAAACATTGGCTGCGAATCATCTCCGTGTGGAAGACCTTGATATGTATGTGCCCCATCAGGCCAATCTCAGGATTCTCACGGCGGTCATGGAACGACTCGGTCTTCCTGCAGAAAAAGTGATGCTTAATCTCGACCGGTATGGCAATACGTCGGCCGCGTCGATTCCCATTGCGTTGGATGAAGCGGTACGCACGGGGCGTATCAGGGACGGATCGCTGGTCATGCTGGGAGCGTTTGGGGCCGGGCTGACGTGGGCCTCCGCCTTGATCCGGTGGTAATGGCATAGCAGTCGGCAGGCTCACAATTTTTTCCCGTTGACATTCCAGGGGAATTCTAAGATATCTAACAGCCTATGGTATCCGGGATCGGCCTGGTATTCCCAGGCCAAGGTTCGCAGTCTGTGGGGATGGGCAAATCGCTGTGCGAGGCTCATCCGGCAATCAAGCAAGTCTACGAGGAAGCCTCGGCGGTGCTGGGGTACGACAGTGCTACGCTCTGTTTTGAGGGGCCGGCCGAACGGCTCAATTTGACGGAGTATACGCAGCCGGCTCTGTTGGTCAGTAGCATTGCCGCGTTGAAGACATTGGAGTCGGCAGGGATACAGCCAATCGCGGTGGCAGGTCACAGTTTGGGCGAGTATTCGGCGCTGGTGGCGGCAGGCGGTGTGTCGTTTCGAGACGCAGTCGGATTGGTCCAAAAGCGCGGCCGCTATATGTCGGAAGCCGTGGCTCCTGGGACAGGTCTTGTCGCCGCGTTGTTGGGCTTGACGCCGGATGTCGTCAAGGATGTTTGTCGAGCAGCATCGGTGGTTGGAGTCGTGGCTGCTGCCAATTTTAATTCGCCGGGCCAGGTCGTGATTGCCGGTGAAAAGGCAGCAGTGGAGCGGGCCATTGAGTTAGCCAAAGAAAAAGGATGCAAGAAGGCGATTCCTTTGCCGGTGAGTGTGCCGGTGCATACGCCGTTGATGCAACGCGCGGCCGATCGATTGGCCAAGGACTTGGCGG
>SXPO01000056.1 GCA_005793285.1 Nitrospiraceae bacterium | reverse complement strand
CACAAATCGGTCTAATGGGGCGCCGCTAAGCCGTTCAACTATCTGGCCCAGCAGCATGAATCCAAGATCACTGTAGAGACTCCTCTCACCCCTTCCATAGATAAGCCCCTCTTGTGCAATCATGTGTAGCACCTGTCGGCCGACTTCTGCCCTGGCTTCCAGGGAAGACGGCAGGGACACATTCCGGCTCAACCGTTCATAGAACCCACGCCAACCAGGCAGGCCGGAACTATGGGTCAACAGCTGTCGAAGCGTCGCAGGCCCGACAGCCGACCCCTGCAATTCATGCAACGCTGAATCGACACGATCATCAAGCCCGCATTGACCGCGTTGAACCAGCAAGGCCATAGCCGTAACTGTCGCCAACGGCTTCGTCAGAGATGCTAAGTCGTAGATCGTCGATGACGTGACTGCACTGCCTGGAGGATCAGTTGAGAGACGCCCGGCTGGTATGACACAGACAGGCTCTCCGCCTTGCCGAATGGCCAGAACGGCCCCGGGGAAAATTCCACCGATGACCGCTTGATTCAGCGACGAACGGAGTGGGAGGGGAACCAGCATAGCTCGACCGGGTAAGGCCCCGCATACAAGAGAAGAACACTGCTATGGTTCAGCGGGCAGGACTTGACTCCCCCTGCATCTTATCTTCAGACACCACTCCGCTATCCCGGTAGGCTTCGCTTGTCTCGACATCCAACATCCGCTCGAAGGTATGCAGTGTCGCCCGCATCCGTTCGACCATCAGCAGCCGCTGTTTGTACAGCATCGAGAGATCCCGCTGCGTGTCGGCCAACTCGACCCGTGCCTGCCGGAACAACTCACTGGCCTTCAATTCCGCTTCCTTAACGATCAACTCGGCATCACGCTGGGCGCTTCGCTTCACATCTTCGGCCAGCGACTGCGCTGAAACCAATGTGTTGGACAACGTCACTTCCGTCCGCTTCAGGTCCGCCACCTGATGCTCCAACGAAGCCATGCGCTCACGCAACCCCGCGTTGTCGCGATTCAAAGACTCCACGGTTTGCGCCACTTCTTCCAAAAATCGGTTGACCTCTTCCTGATCGTACCCGCGAAGCTTGACGCGAAAAACCATCTGCTGAATGTCGAGTGGTGTGATTTTCATGGCATCCCCCCTGTACTGGTTCCCGACCCGATCGTCGCAGCCATCTGAGCAAGTGACGGCACGATAAATTTCTGCAGAAATATCAAGATGAGAATCAGGACCATAGGCGAAAAGTCGAGGCCCCATCGCCGCCACCCAATGAGTCTCCGGATCGGAACCAATGCTGGTTCAGTCACCCTGTCCAGAAACTGCACGATCGGGTTCCAGGGATCAGGATTGACCCAGGAAATTAGTGCACGGGCCACTACCACATAGATATACAGCTCCAGGACGTAGTAGACCACCGCGGCCAACGCAGTGAAAAAATTTTCCACCACAAACATCAGCGCCCAAGCTCCTGTGATCGTTTCGTCGCCGCTTCGACCGCCTCGATGAGCGTCGCCCGCAATCCACCCTGTTCTAACCGATGCAATCCCGCAATTGTCGTCCCTCCTGGAGAAGCGACCTGATCCTTGAGTCGCGCGGGATGCTGGCCGGTTTTCAGCACCACCTGCGCGGCACCCAGCACAGTCTGTGCGGCGAGCACCGCGGCAATATCCCTCGGCACTCCCATTTTCACCCCGCCATCGGTCAACGCTTCGATGGCAAGAAACACATAGGCCGGTCCGCTTCCACTGAGCCCCGTCACGGCATCCATCAGCCGTTCTTCAACCGGTACAACCTTGCCGACTGATTCAAAGATGCATCGCACCGTAGTGATATCCTGTTCATCTGCGCAGGAACCGATGGCCAATGCCGTCATTCCTTCATGCACCATCACCGGCATATTGGGCATGGCCCGAATGACGCGCGTCTGTCCGCCGCAAGCCCCCATAATTCGACTGATCGGCACTCCCGCAGCGATCGAAACCACCAGGACCTTAGCCAGTTCACCGCCGATCTCCTTGAGCACTCCATCGAACACCTGCGGCTTCACCGCGAGCACCACCACATCACCCCAGGCCACAGCCTCACGATTTGATCCGCCGACCTGGATCCCGAACCTCTTCTTCAGATGATCGAGTCGGACTGCAGCCGGATCGGTGGCCCAAATTTGATCAGGTGCGCAGAGCTTACCGGCCAGTATCCCCCCGATCAATGCTTCAGCCATCTGACCGCCGCCCACGAAAGCAATCTTGTGCGAGAGTGAGGCACTAGGCATGACGCTCTCCAAAAATAGCGGAGCCGACACGGACTAACGTTGCCCCTTCTTGAACCGCGATATCGTAATCGTTCGACATACCCATCGAGAGTTCATCCATGGCCACACCAGGAATCCTCTGTGCGGCGATGGCTTCTGCCAGTTCCCGAAGCCGGACAAAATACGTTCTGGCCGACTCGGGCTCAGCTGTCGGAGGCGGAATCGCCATCAACCCCTTGATCTGAATATTCGAAAGTGCCGCCATCGTCGATACCAATTGGACGAACCCGTCCTGATGAAAACCACCCTTCGTCGTCTCCCCTCCGATATTCACCTCCAGCAGAATAGCTTGAGGTCGGCTGGCTTCTCCGGCGCGCCGATCGATTTCTTGCGCAAGCTCCAGGCTGTCGACAGAATGAATCAGCTCGAATATGCCGACGACCGACCGAACTTTCCGCCGCTGCAGATGTCCGATAAAGTGCCACCGAACCGGCGCCTGTGCGAGCGCCTCGACCTTCGGGATCGCTTCCTGCACTCGGTTTTCTCCGAGGATCGACAACCCTGCGCCAATACCCTCCCGAATACGATCGGCCGTGACGGTTTTCGTAGCAGCGACGAGCCGGATGCTATCCGGACGCCTCCCGGCCTTCTCTGCAGCCGATCGGATTGCCGATAGCACCGATTCAACTCGCTGGGCAATCATCTCTCTCTCCGATGGCTCCATCGTACAACTCAGGCCTCAACCAACGCGGTCAGCTACCTGGCCATGCCGTCCCTATTCTAACGGAAGGACCAGGCAATTGGCAGAGATTCTGCCTCCCCTTATAAAGGGCCCAGGCCGATAGCGCTGACCATCGTGCCGATCACTTTTCCCTCCCGTCGATAGGAGAAAAACAGATCCGCATGACAGATCGTGCACACATTGACGGACGTGATCGATTCTGGGCAGACTCCAACGGCTACCGCTTCCTGCCTGATGAGTAACTTCAGATCGAGATGGGCCTTACTGCCCCGACGACTTCGCACCACTTGCTCAGAATCAGGACAGACTTGGCGCAGCTTCTCCAATACCGGTTCATCCACCTCATAACAACAGACCCCGGCGGATGGCCCGATACTGAGCCGTAGATGCTCTGGAGCCGAACCGAACCGGGACTTCATCACGGTCATGGTCTTCTGTACAATACCAGCAACCGCTCCGCGCCACCCAGCATGCACCGCGGCAACCACTCTCCGTTGGGGGTCGTGAATCAATACAGGAACACAGTCCGCCGTTCGTACCGCCACCATGATTCCTGGTTGATTCGTGACCAGCGCATCCCAACCGCCAAGAAACCGGTCGGATTTTGTCAGGGCGCGATCCACCACCAGCGCATCGGTGCCGTGCACCTGTTTCACGGAAAGCATCCATGAGAAGCGCGCGGCGCCTTCGACAATCTTGACAGGGAGGGGAGCGCCCACTTCAACGTTGAGACTCGCCGAATGCCGGCGGGTCCCAAAAAAGTGGCGTACTCCGCTTCGCGGAGACGCAAAGGCTGGAACGGTAATGACCGATGCGTTTACCATGCACCCACCTGTCGCGAATCAAGCATCATGACATTTCACTGATCAATCCGCTTGCTTACGGAGAAATGTCGGCACATCCAGCACATCTTCTGCCGCAAGCGCAGCCCGGTCGATGGACTCCCGGACATCGTTCATCCGCCGGAGGAACGTCGGCCGGTCAAGATCCTTGATGGCCCAATCGGCGGCAGGGACCGCCCCCACCCCAGCCATGACCGGCTGCGAGGGTTTTATCGTGCGGGGCATTGGACGTTCAGCCCCCATAGCCGCCGCAGCAACCTCCGCTTCCCGCTCAAATCCAGTGGCAATGACCGTGATGATCAGATCCTCACCCATATCAGGATTGATCACCTGGCCCACAATGATGTTGGCGTCGGCATCGGCCGTCTGCTGAATGATGGAAGCCGCTTCCGCGACTTCATGCAGCGACATGCTGGGACCACCGCTAATGTTCAACAGAACCCCGCGTGCGCCTTCCACGCTGCCTTCCTCAAGCAGCGGACTACAGATGGCCTTTTGGGCCGCTTCAATCGCCCGATTCGGCCCACGTGACACGCCCATACCCATGACAGCCCGTCCCGTATGAGACATCACCGTCCTGACATCGGCGAAATCGACATTCACATGACCCGTCGTGGTGATGACATCGGCAATGCCTTGAATCGCCTGCCTCAACACGTCATCCGCCACCTTGAAGGCTTCGAGAAGGGGCGTCGATTTATCGACAATCCCCAGCAGCCGCTGGTTCGGAATCACGAGCAGGGTATCGACGTGCCTGCGCAGATCACGAATGCCCTCTTCCGCATGTTTGTGCCGCCGCTGCCCTTCATGTTGAAAGGGCTTCGTCACTACGCCCACTGTGAGGATCCCCATTTCACGGGCGATACTGGCAACGATCGGTGCGGCACCGGTGCCGGTGCCTCCCCCCATGCCCGCCGTCACAAAAACCATGTCCGCGCCTTCGAGGCATTCGCGGATATGATCTTTGCTTTCCAGCGCCGCCTCCTTGCCGACGTCTGGCTTCGCGCCTGCGCCCAGTCCGCGGGTCCGCTCCGGCCCCAATTGAATCTTGTAGGGAGCCAGCGAACGATCCAGTGCTTGGAGGTCCGTATTGCCTGCGATAAAATCAACCCGTGCCAGTCCGGATGAGATCATCGTGTTGACGGCATTGCATCCGGCGCCGCCGATTCCAATCACCTTAATACGAACCGGCAACAGCACATCTTCTTGGAATGAAAACATCAGGGCACCTCCTCATTCTCCCCGCGTGACAACGGCCTGTCGACACGAGGAATTCTTCGTTAAAAAACTTCCAATACTCGCTTCGTCCACCCAACCATTTTTGACCAGGCCCCCCCATTGCGAAGCCCGGCCGTCTCCAATTCATCGGCATGCCGTCTGGCATGCAGCAATAATCCCACCCCCGTCGCATAACTGGGATGCCCGACGATGTCTCGAAGCCCTCCGACTCCGGAGGGCAGACCTCTGCGAGCCGGAAGATTCAGCACCTTTTCAGCCGCATCCGGCATCCCCTCCAATAACGACGTTCCACCGGTAATCACGACCCCAGCGCCCAACATGCCTTCATAGCCGGCGCGCGCAATCTCTCTTCGCACGAGCTCGAACATTTCTTCCACGCGCGGTTCGAGGATCTCGGCAATGTCCCGGCGTGAGAAGGTTCGGACCGGACGGTCTCCGACAGACGGCACATCGACGATCTGATGACCGGTGACCAATTCGGTACGCGCGGTGCCGTGATGCGTCTTGATTTTTTCCGCTTCGGTTTGTGAGGTGAGCAGACCGATCGCCAAATCCTTCGTCAGATTCAGCCCCCCAATGGGTAATACCGCGGAATGCCGGATACTGCCGTCGAGAAAAATAGCCAAGTCGGTGGTGCCTCCGCCCAAGTCCACCATCGCCACACCCAAGTCTCGTTCTTCCTGGCTCAACACCGCTTCGCTGGACGCCAGCGGCTGAAGAATGATGTCCACCACATCAAGCCCCGCCCGATTGACGCTCTTGATGATGTTTTGTGCGGAAGTCACAGCCCCCGTGATGACATGCACGTTCACTTCCAGACGGTTACCCGACAAGCCCAGCGGCTCACGCACACCTTCCTGCCCATCCACCATGAACTCCCGCGGCAGCACATGGAGAATCCGGCGTTCGTGCGGAATAACGGCCACCGTTCGTGCGCTCTCGATCGCCCGGTGGATGTCCTCACGCGTGACTTCCGCGCGTTTCAGCGCCACGACTCCCTTGCAGTTCTCAGCAGAAATATGGCTGCCGGCGATGCCGGTGTAGACTGAGTTAATCTGCACCGCCGCCATCAATTCGGCCTCTTCAACAGCCTTCTTGATTGATTCAACTGTACTCTCGATATCAACGACCACTCCTTTGCGCAATCCGCGAGAAGGACTCGATCCGACGCCAATGACGTTCAACCCTCCTGCGTCGTCAATCTCCGCAACGATCGCACAAATCTTGGTTGTTCCAATATCCAGTCCGACAAGGATTTGATCTCGCTTCGGCATGGTGATCACCCCTTTTCCCGTACGACGATCCGATTCTCGTACCGGAGATCCACATCGTGGGCTCCGTCGCCATACTCATCGAGACTCAGCGTCTTCACCGCCGGCTTAATTTGCTGAAACCGCTCCCACTGATCGCCGATGGCTCCCTCGCCGAAGTGAAACTGAACGCCTCGAACGGACGCCACCAGGTCGGCGGGATTCGCCGCATTCACTTGCAAACGCCCCCCATAGACCTGTCCCATGAGTTTCGTCAGCTCGATGCCGGACACGACCGACTGCCGCACCTCCTCATCGCCTCGCCAGAGCTTCTTGAGATCGACACCCGTCACCATCGGCAATGACACATCCTCCGTCTGAGGGAGGTAGCCCAACACATGGCCTTCGGCATCGCTGAGCACGTTCTCCGAACCAGCCTGAATGACCGCAGCGGGCGTTCGCTCTCTTACGGATATGCGCAATTCATGAAACAGAACACGCTCTACCGTCGCTGCCTTGATCCATGGATGAGACTCCACCCGTTCCTTGATCGCCGATGTCACAATGTGGTGCAGCGGAGTACCGGGCTTCAGATCGACGAGTTCGATCACTTCCTGCTGATCGAGATGGCGTACGCCGTCCACGGTCACCTGCGTGATTTCGAGCAACTGCCGAAAGAACGGCCCGGACTGTTGCATACCCATGACAATGGCCCACCCGATCAAAGCCACACCGAGGATCACCCCACTCCACCGCATGAGGGCGATCCGTTTGGCGATGGTCCTGGCCCGCTTGGCTTCTGCCTGCCGGCTCATTCCTTCCCCCATGCGCGGGCCCTTCCACTGATTCTGTCTTGGCCCGGCCGGAGAAGCCGGCTTACCCTTCCCAAACAAACCCTTCATATCGATTCTCTTTCTGGCGCCTGCACAGACCGTCCGGCACGATCGAGCGCCGACTGCAAAATCCATTCGACCAACTGGTCATAGTCGATCCCCGCTTGCGCCGCCGCCATCGGCAATAAACTCGTTTCCGTCATACCGGGGACCGTGTTGATTTCCAGAACGTACGGGCGGCCCTTCGGCGTAATTCGAAAGTCCACACGCGCGGCGCCTTCGCATCCCAAGGCTTGGAACGTTCGGCGCCCCAGCTCTCCGATCTGCGTGAGAAGCTTGGCCGGCAATGGGGCCGGGCAGAGATACTGCGTTTTGCCTTTTTGGTATTTTGCCGTGAAATCGTAAAAACCGTCAGGCGCAACAATCTCGACGGCTGGCAGAACTTTCGGATCTCCGGACGCGATTCCCAGAACGGCAACTGTGACTTCATGTCCGGGGATAAAGGCTTCGACCATCGCCTCTGGATCGTAGCGATGCGCGAGAGCCAGGGCGTCTTTCCACTGCGCCGCCCGGCGCACGATCGTGACCCCGATCGTGGAGCCTTGTGAGGCCGGCTTCACGACCACCGGCAACGTCAGTTTCGACTCCTTCAGAATCCGGGCCAACGACGGCCTGTCGCCCAGCTGAACGACCGTCCCGGAAGGAACCGGAATACCCTGCGCAGCCAGCAATGTCTTGGTCACAACCTTGTGCATACCGACCGCGCTCGCCTGCACACCTGATCCAGTGTATGGCATGCCGATCGTCTCCAGAAATCCCTGGATGGTCCCATCCTCGCCGCCCGACCCATGCAGCGCGAGAAACGCGATGGCAACCTTCTGGTTCTGTAGATCGTACGGCAGCCGCTCGCTCACATCGATCGACACGGCGTCATATCCCTGACGGACCAACGACTGCTGCACGGCCTGTCCGGTGCGGAGCGACACGTCCCGCTCAGAAGATCGGCCTCCCATCAACACCCCGATTCGCTTGTCCGTCAACTTCTCTACTTGTTGTCCCATTGACTTCTCACCTACCACCTCTCACCCTTCACCCCTACACTCAGCTAGGCTTGACCCACCAGTTTCAGCTCCAATTCCAATTTTACGCCGGTCTTGCGAGCGACCTGCGCCCGCACCTTCCTGATAAGCGCCAGCACGTCCTTGGCGCTCGCACAACCTTGGTTCACGATGAAGTTGGCATGCTTGTCTGAAATTTCCGCATCACCGACATGCGCGCCTTTTAGTCCTGCTGCTTCTACCACCCGGCCCGCCGAATCATTCGGCGGATTCTTAAACACGCAGCCGGCGCTCGGCAGCGCCAGCGGCTGCGTATCGCGGCGATACCGCAAGTAGTCTTTCACAACCTTCTCAATCTCAGACCTCACACCAGGTTTGAGTTGAAGCCAGACCCCAACCACAATCCCGGCTGGAAGCTGTGCGCGTCGATAGCTGAAGGTAATGTCCTGCGCAGGACAATCGAGTACGGCGCCTGTCGGCGTCACGATACGAACCACTTTCACCGTATCCTTCATCTCTCCAAGCCTGGTGCCAGCATTCATGACCACACACCCCGCCACCGTACCGGGAATCCCCGCTGCCCATTCCAATCCCGCCAGCGATCGGCGGATGGCGTAGCCGATGAGTGTCGGCATCCCCACACCCCCTTCGGCATAGAGCACCGACCCCGGTTCTTCTTTGATTGCGCGTAACTTCGCCAAGCTGACCACCACGCCTCGGATGCCCTTGTCTCGAACCAAGAGATTCGTGCCGCCCAGGACAAAGATCGGGATTCTCTGCGCATGCGCCTGCATGACCAGTTGAACGACGTCCTCCGTATCGACCGGCTCCACAAGCACATCGGCGGGACCGCCGATGTGAAACGACGTGTACTCTTTGAGCGGCGCGTTGAAACGGGCCACCCCTCTAAGCCCGGCCACTGCCGACCGCAATCGATCCTGCCGGTCTGTCCCACGACGCGCTGCGACATGTATCTTCTTTCTACGAACCATGGACTAGGCTGTCGGCTCAAGCCGCGCCAAGATGCCTGTGCCGGCTTTCCAGATATCCCCCGCTCCGAGTGTCAACACCAGATCTCCCTGCTTCAGGTGCGGCAATACCTGATCCGGCATCGATTCCTTCCGTTCGATAAACGTAACCGACGGATGGCCGGCTGCCCTGATTGTCTCGGCAAGTCTCTCACCTGACACACCCGAGATCGGCTGCTCTCCGGCCGCGTAAATTTCCGTGATAAACAACTGGTCGGCACGATCGAATGCATGCGCAAAATCTTCGACGCAATCCCGCGTGCGGGTGTAGCGGTGCGGCTGGAAGAGCACGACGAGCCGCCGATCCCAGCCCTGTTTCGCCGCGGCCAGAGTCGCCCGCACCTCCGTGGGGTGGTGGCCATAGTCGTCGACGACCATGATGCCGCCGGTTTCGCCGCACAGATGGAACCGGCGCTCGACACCGGTGAAGGCCGCAAGACCCTTGCGGATGAGATCGACGGGAATTTCCAATTCAACACCGATCGCAATTGCCGCCAACGCATTCGAGACATTGTGGATGCCCGGTACGGCCAGCCGGAACGGGCCGAGATTCTTTCCTCGAAAATGCGCGCGAAACTCCCCGCCCCATTGTTTAAGACTGATCTCCGTCGCCGTGAAGTCCGTCGAGATCCCTTCCCGTTCATGCAATCCATACGTATGGTAGCGCTTGACGATGTGGGGGAAGAGCGCGCGGAGGCGCTCATCATCGGCGCACAACACCGCCAACCCGTAAAACGGAATCTTATTGATGAACTCGATGAAACATTCGTTGATCCGTTCCATTGATCCATAGTGATCGAGATGCTCGCGATCAAGGTTGGTGACGGCCACAATCGTCGGCGAAAGGCGTAAAAACGATCCGTCGCTCTCGTCCGCTTCCGCGACCAGCAATTCGCCTCGCCCCAACCGCGCATGGCTGCCCAGCGCATTGACTTTCCCGCCAATCACCATCGTGGGGTCGAGTCCGCCCTGCGCCAACACGTTCGCCACCATCGACGTGGTCGTGGTTTTCCCATGCGCCCCCGCAATGGCGACGCCGAATTTCAAACGCATGAGTTCCGCCAGCATTTCAGCGCGAGGGATCACCGGGATCTGCCGAGCCTTTGCCGCCACGACTTCCGGATTTCCTGCCGCCACAGCAGAAGAAATCACCACGACCTGAGCCTCACCTACATTCGACTCCTGATGGCCGATAAAGATTTTCCCGCCGAGCTCTTCCAACCGCCTCGTGGTTTCAGATGTCTGTAAATCCGACCCCGTCACTTTGTATCCCATCGTCAGCAGAACCTCGGCGATGCCGCTCATGCCTGCGCCGCCGATCCCGACAAGATGAATCTGCTGGGTCTTACGAAACATCGCCATATGCCTTACCCCTTGTGATCGGGCTGATCCACGCAGCCTATGATCCCGTACATCTGTCGCATTAGACTCCTGCTGCTCCAACAGACCTGTCGATGTCATGTGTCACCCCTATGAGCGCATAACATTCACGGACGATCATCTCACCGGCATCACTACGCCTCATCGCACGACTCTTGGCACTCATTGCCTGGAGCCGCTGCGGATTCAGCAAAATGGCGCTGACTGACTCACTCAGTGTCGCGCCGGTCAGATCCGTTTGTGGCAAAACCATGGCCCCGCCGGCTGCTTCCATCGCCCGCGCATTTTTCATCTGATGATCATAAATCGCCGTCGGCAGGGGAATCAGAATGGCCGGCTTCCCGCAAGCCGTCAGCTCTGCAATCGTCATCGCCCCTCCTCGCGCCACAACGAGATCGGCCGTCCGCAGAACATTCGGCATGTCGTAGAGAAAGGAGACGACCTCCGCCTGTACGCCTGCCCTTCCATAGGCCTCACGCACTCGCTGACAATCCGCCTCGCCTGTCTGATGCGTGATCGCCAAGCCGGGAAGGCGTTCCATGAGCGAGACCACTCCGTCCAGCATCGCGCTATTGATCGCCTTGGCCCCTTGGCTTCCGCCGAACAGGAGAAGATGCCGGCGCGCGGCAACCGGCGGCGACTTAAC
This sequence comes from Nitrospiraceae bacterium, assembly GCA_005793285.1. Taxonomy (GTDB): domain Bacteria; phylum Nitrospirota; class Nitrospiria; order Nitrospirales; family Nitrospiraceae; genus Nitrospira_D. Next base: position 3,304 of record SXPO01000056.1, on the reverse strand, counting down.
CTCCTCAACCTGCGCCAAAAACTCCCGCCGGATTGGCGTCCCGACCACCCGTACTTTTTGCCGATCGAACGCCGCCGCTGCCGATTCGAATGCCAGAAAAATCCGTTGCGCAAACGGAGCTACCGCCTTATTGGCCATGCCAGGATAGGCATTCGGCTCCACAATCACACGTGCCGTTCCCCGCATCGCCGCTGCTGCAAGCATCGTCGGACTTGTATAGCCTCCCACACCGATCACCACATCCGCCCGGCGTTGCCGGAGAATCCCCAACGACTGCCAGAGTCCCGCCGGTAGGGAAAGCAGACCCTGCATCACAGCAAGTACCCCTTTCCCCATGACAGGCTTGGCGGTGATGAACTCCAGCTCAAACCCTTCATGCGCAAGCACCTTCGATTCGATCCCTCGCCTGGTCCCGATAAAAAGAATCTTCGTCGACGGATCACGGCTCAAGAATTCTCGGGCCAGCGCTACGGCCGGATAGAGATGTCCACCGGTTCCTCCTGCAGCAATCACGACCGTCATCGCCGACTCGCCCCTCCGCCCCGGCGCCCCGAGTCTTCTCGTCCCGTTTGCCGATCCCGAGAGATATTCAACAAAATCCCTACCCCAAACATGCAGGTCACTAACGAGGAGCCGCCATAGCTCACAAACGGTAAGGTCAAGCCTTTGGTCGGCACCAACCCCGTTACGACACAGGCATTGATCAGCGCCTGAACGCCGATGAGCAGCGTGATCCCCATACCGAGATACCGGCCGAACGGCATCCTCGCCCTCGCGGCGACCTGAAAACCCCTGATTACGAAGAGGGCGAAGAGCAGAATGATGACCCCCGTCCCGACCAATCCAAGCTCTTCCCCCACCAGCGCCAACACAAAATCGGTATGCGCCTCCGGCAGGAAAAAAAGTTTTTGTTTGCCTTCGCCCAACCCGACCCCAAACAGACCGCCGCTGCCGAAAGCCAAAAACGATTGCGTAATCTGAAAGCCCGCACCCGACGCATCTTTCCACGGATCCAAAAACGTCATCAGCCGCTGGTGCCGATAACTTGAGCTGAGGACGAGCACCAACACAGCCGGCACCGCACACAACCCCAGCGCGAGCAGGTGGGAAAGCCGCGCGCCGCCCAGAAACAAGAGTCCGATCGCAACCGATCCCATCACCACGACTGTGCCCAAATCTGGCTCCAAAAGCACCAACCCACTGAGCACCCCGATGACGAGCAGCGCCGGCGCCAGGCCGCTCAAGAAACCTGTGAGGAGGTCTTCCTTCTTTGCCAGATACGCCGCGAGATACATGACGGCGACCAGTTTTACGATCTCCGCCGGTTGCACCGAAATCGGCCCTAGGCGCAGCCACCGCCTGGCACCCTTTGCCGACACCCCCAACGACGGTATCAACACCATAACCAGCAGGACCACTGTCAGGCCGAGAAGAGGAATCGACAACCGTTTCCACCAGACATAGTCGATGTGGGAGGCCAGATACAGCAGCAAGAAACCGAACGCCAGCCAGGCAAGCTGCCGCTTGAGGAAATAGCCCTGGTCGTGGAATCGATTGCCCGCCACAACCGCGCTCGCGCTGAAGACCATCACTAACCCGACGAGCGCGAGAACGATCGTGATGATCAGCAATGAATGATCCATCGCGACCCGTTTTGTCGCGCGCGGACCGGCTGTGGTCCAGGGCAGCGTCAGCGTCCCTGCGGATCTCTGAGACATCGTTCAGTGTCACATCTCCTCTGGCTAGCCGGCCTCATGCCGGTAAGGATTGCACCAAGGCTTTAAACTGGCGGCCCCGGTCCTGGTAATCGGCAAACATGTCAAAGCTCGCGCAGGCCGGCGACATCAGCACTACTTCGCCGGCCGTTGCACCTGCCGCAGCGCGTTCAATCGCCTCACGTAACGTCCCGGCTCGATCAATCGTGTCATATCCGTGCACCGCATCCGCAATCAGCGGCGCAGCCTCGCCGATCAACAGCAGCCGTTTCACTCGCCGACGAATGAGAGGGGCCAGCCGGGAAAAATCTCCGCCCTTGTCCCGCCCGCCGGCGATGAGCCAAATCGGTTGCTCAATACTCTCCAACGCCTTGAGCGTCGCATCCACATTGGTCCCCTTCGAATCGTTGACGAATCGCACGCCGCGCCGATCCCGCACGATTTCCAACGCATGCTCTAACCCAGGAAACTCCGCGAGCACCCGGCGCACGACATTGAGCGAGCAACCGCATAACAACGCATAGGTCGCCGCCGCCATCGCGTTCTCAACGTTGTGATCTCCCATAATTTTAATCTCGCTGCGCCGACAGACTTCCTGGAGCCGGCCGGTGACGGTGGTCATGATCCGTCCACCCTCGAGATACGTCCCTCCCGCCACATCCGGCGGCAATGCCTGGGCCCTGGTGAAGCCCAACCTGCAGGCTTTCACGTTCTTCCTGAGTGCCGCCACCCGCACATCATCCAGATTGAAGAGAGCGTAATCAGATGGGAGCTGATTTTCGAAGATCCGGTGTTTGGCCGCGACATATTCCTCAATCGAGCCATACCGATCCTGATGATCGACCGTGACATTGAGTATCCCGGCAATCCACGGATGAAACCGCTCTACCGTTTCAAGTTGAAAACTGGAGACTTCTACCACCAAGGCGTCGAACGGACCGGGCTGGCCCAACTTGGACGCCTGTAGCGCCTGACCGGCCCCCTCACTGAGCGCTGTGCCCAAATTCCCCCCCACAAACACCCGTTTTCCGCTCTGCTGCAGCATTTCCCCGATCAATGTCACCGTCGTGCTCTTCCCGTTGGTGCCGGTGACGGCCAGAATCGGAGCAGAGAGAAATCGGGAAGCCAGCTCAAGCTCGCTGATGACCTTCACTCCCCGATGACGCGCGCGGTTCAGCGCTTCCAGACGATAGGGAACTCCCGGACTGATGACCACGAGATCGGCGGTCTCGATCGCCGATTCATACGTGGTTCCCAGCCTCATAGCGACAGCCGGCTGATCCAGCTGTTCGCAGACATGGCCCAATGCTGCCCTATCTTTTTGATCCGCTACAGTGACGACCGCCCCGGCTTCTTGCAACAAGCGAGCGGCAGCCACTCCGCTTCTGGCAAGTCCCACCACCGTGACCTTCTTGCCCGCCACATCCATAATGTCTTCGCTCACCATCCCATCACCGCAACTTGAGCGTGCTCAAGCTCAACAACGCCAGCAAAATGGCAATGATCCACAGACGCACCACCACCTTGGGTTCTTCCCATCCCTTCATCTCGAAGTGGTGATGAATCGGCGCCATCAAGAAAATCCGTTT
>SXPO01000055.1 GCA_005793285.1 Nitrospiraceae bacterium | reverse complement strand
TCAGGCGGTCCACCTGCGCGCCGACGAAGGCGATCACGTCGTCGAGGCCCTCCCTGGTTGCAGATGACACGGGGAGGCAGGTGTACTTGCGGCGCTTACAGTAGGTTTGCAGTTGTGTGAGCCGATCGCAGGCGCCGCTGATGTCGATTTTTGTCGCGATGACGGCGAACGGCCGGTCATTGAGCGCTTCATCATAGGCCGCCAGCTCTTGCCGCATGATCTCGAAGCTGAGGACCGGCTCGTCCGGCGCCCATTCTGAGACATCGATCAGGTGAAGCAGGAAAGCCGTACGTTCGATATGCCGAAGAAATTGAAATCCCAGCCCCTTGCCATCATGCGCGCCTTCGATGAGTCCGGGAATGTCTGCGACGACAAAGCTGCGATCCGATCCCCAGCGGACCACGCCGAGATGGGGCGTCAAGGTGGTAAACGGATAATCGGCGATTTTCGGCGTGGCCGACGAAATGACTGAAATGAGCGTCGACTTACCGGCGTTTGGAAATCCAACCAGCCCGACATCGGCAAGGAGTTTCAGCTCAAGCCGCAGCGCTCGTTCTTCACCGGCCGTGCCATGCGTAAACTTTGTCGGCACGCGATTGGTGGAGGTGGCGTAGTTGCTGTTGCCGCGTCCGCCACGCCCGCCTTGTGCGATAACGGCTGTTTCACCGTCGGCCACCAGATCGGCCAGCACCTCGCCGGTCTGGCTGTCATACACGATAGTGCCGACCGGGAGCGTGACGACCGTGTCTTTTCCTGTGCGCCCGGTGCAGTTGGAGCCGCCGCCGGCCCGCCCGTCTTCTGCTTCATAATGTTTCTGATAGCGAAGGTCGAGCAGGGTCGTCAGTCGGGTGGATGCGGCTAAGACGACGCTGCCGCCATGCCCTCCGTCTCCTCCGTCTGGTCCCCCACGCGGGACGAACATTTCACGGCGGAAACTGCAAATGCCGTCTCCGCCTTTGCCGGCTCGCACGGTGATCAGCGCTTCATCGACAAACATGATGTTCCTATAAATGGATACATGATTCTAGGCTGACAGGAGTATCCCCGACCTGCCCATACCGGGGGAGAGGGATCTCGAATCATCTCAGCCGATCGATGTGGGTGCGTGCGAGGGGAATCAGGACTTAGCGGGGGCTGGGTACACGCTGACTTTCCGTCTGGCGCGCCCGCCTTCGAACTTCACCGTGCCGGTCACCCGCGCGAACAACGTGTGATCCCGTCCGAGGTCGACGTTGAAACCGGGAAAGAACTTCGTGCCGCGTTGGCGGACAATGATGCTGCCGGCTGTGACGGTTTCACCCCCGTAGGCTTTCACGCCCAAATACTGGGGATTGCTGTCCCGCCCATTCCGTGATGATCCGCCGCCTTTGTTTGTTGCCATGGAAAGTCCTTTTTGTGCCGCTATGCCGTGGCGATTTCTTTCACGAGCAGTTTCGTAAAGCCTTGCCGATGTCCGCGCGTCCGGCGGTAATTCTTCCGGCGCTTTTTCTTGAAGACCGTAATCGACCTGGTGCGGCCATGCCGGACAATTTCGGCCGTGACCGTTGCGCCCTGCACGAGCGGCTGTCCGACAACCAGACCGGCCTCACCATGCACCAGACGAACCTGATCCAAGTTGATCAGGCCACCTACGTCGCCGGGCAAGCGCTCAACTTGAATCGTTGAACCGGCCTCAACCCGATACTGCTTCCCACCTGTTTCAATAATTGCGTACATGTCTTATATACCCCACATTGGACCGCATCGTGTAACATATCATTGAAGAGAGTGTCAAGCAGGCCTCAGGAATTTTGTTGTGCCTGCGTCCGGTTCGTGACGGCGTTGACAGGATAGTCCCCCCTCTCACCGAATTTCTGTTCGCTGCGGCCTATATTACATGGGCGGGGAGTTCCTTGGAAAGGGGACGGTCATGAAATATGTCCCGCAACTGGTTCCTGGTGCTCGGCGACCACATTGTAATAGCACACAGTCGATTGCTTGACGACCTTCCAACCTCACGTTATAGTTCGCGCACATTATGTATATGCAGGTCCGTTGTCGCCGCTGTGTGAAGGAGTAATGTCTGATGCTGGAACCGGTCGAAAAAATCTGGATGGATGGAAAATTCGTAGCCTGGGAAGAGGCCAACATCCATATCCTGACCCACTCGCTCCATTACGGCTTGGCTGCCTTTGAAGGGATCCGTTGCTACAAGGGCAAGTCCGGGTCCGCGATCTTTCGGCTTCACGAACATGTCGATCGGCTGTTCGATTCGGCCCACATCGGCATGATGGCCATGCCCTACGACAAGAAACACCTGGCCGAGGCGATCGTCGAAACTGTCCGTATCAACCGGCTCGATGCCTGTTATATCCGGCCGCTGGTGTATATCGGCTATGGAGCGATGGGGGTGCACCCAGGCGACAATCCGATCCGCGTCGCCATTGCGGCGTGGAAGTGGGGGGCGTACTTGGGGGATGACGCATTGACGAATGGGATGCGCGCTTGCATCTCTTCGTTTACCAGGCATCATGTCAACGTGTCGATGACCAAGGGGAAGATATCGGGCTATTACGTGAACTCGATTATGGCCAAGCGGGAAGCCAAGATGGCCGGATATGATGAGGCGATTCTGCTCGATGCCGAAGGGTACGTGTCCGAGGGGACGGGAGAGAATGTGTTCATCGTTCGCCGGGGAAAGCTGAAAACGACGCCGCTGACGTCGATCCTTGAAGGGATCACCAGAAGCGCTGTGATCGAACTGGCGAAGGAACGCAACATTCCTGTGGTTGAGGAACGGTTCACGCGGGATGAAATGTATGTCGCCGATGAAGTATTCGTCACCGGCACGGCTGCGGAATTGACGCCTGTTCGTGAAATTGACAACCGGAAGATCGGAAATGGCAAGCCAGGACCGATCACCATGGCTCTGCAAAAGACTTTCTTTTCAATCGTGCGCGGGGAAGATCCCTCGCATGTCTCGTGGCTCACGCGAATCTGAGAAGCCTCTTCCTGCCCGCGACACAACCGCCTGGAAGCTTGTTCCTTGTGGAGCAGAATCCCTATCATGTGAAGCATATCTCGTGAAGCGCAGGATGGAAGGCGTAAGTATCTCATCTTTGTTTGCGAGATACGCTTCACGAACGACGAGCCGGGACTCGGCTCGCATAGATGAACGGTTGCAGGAGTGCTTTCGTGAATTACTTGTTGGCTGGAGCGGGGGTGGATTCCGTCGTAGGCTGGGCCGTGGTTGCAGGAGAGGGCGACTCGCTTTTCTTATTCAAATCGATGACCGTCGATTCGAAGGTCCGTTGTTTGGCCAAAATCGCCAGCGTGAACGATGTGAGCATGAAGATTGCCGCCACCACGACGGTCAGCTTGCTCAGGAAATTGGCCGGGCCCCGGCTGCCGAACACGGTTTGGCTCGATCCCCCGAATGAGGCGCCGATCTCCGCGCCTTTGCCCGATTGGAGCAGAATGGCG
>SXPO01000054.1 GCA_005793285.1 Nitrospiraceae bacterium | reverse complement strand
TATCCGCTCGCAGGCCTATTATCCCCTGCTACCCTTATTGCTTTCACTCAGACCCTGTGCTAACTTCCCTTTCTTTCTAATGGGATACGTGGTGCTATGCCGACTGAAGAATTGAAAGACAGCGCAGCCAAGTACCTGATGCAGACCTACACGCGTCAACCGATCTCGATTGTTCGAGGTCGTGGTGCGAAGGTCTACGATATGGAAGGGCGGGAGTACCTCGATTTTGTCGGTGGCATTGCAGTCAATCTGTTGGGCCATGGACATCCGGCCCTCGTCCAGGCCATCCAACAGCAAGCGGCGCAGCTGATCCACGTATCTAACCTCTACTACACGGAACCGCAAGTCACATTGGCAAAAATTCTCGTCGAGCACTCTTTCGCCGACCGCGTGTTCTTCTGCAACAGCGGCGCGGAAGCCAATGAAGCTGCCATCAAGCTCGCGCGGCGCTATGCGCACATGAAGTATGGCGAGAGCCGGTTCGAAATCATCACGATGAAGAATTCGTTCCATGGTAGGACGCTGGCCACGATCACTGCCACAGGACAAGATAAGGTTCAGAAGGGTTTCGAGCCGCTGATGCCGGGATTTTCCTACGTACCATTCAACGATATGGCCGCGATCGAAGCCGTGGCCAGTGAACGGACTGCCGGCATTATGCTGGAACCGGTGCAAGGCGAAGGCGGGGTGTATGTGGCCGGCCGCGAATACCTCACGCGCCTTCGGGAATTCTGTACGGCACACGATATCCTGCTCATTTTCGACGAAGTGCAAACCGGCATGGGCAGAACCGGCACGCTCTTCGCCTATGAGCAATTGGGAGTGGCGCCCGACATCATGACCCTGGCCAAGGGGTTGGGCGGCGGGGTCCCGATCGGAGCCTGCCTGGCGAAGGAGTCGGTTGCGGCGGCATTTTCGCCTGGCGCCCACGCCTCGACATTTGGTGGAAATCCGCTGGCCTGTGCCGCGGCAGTGGCCGTATGCCGGACATTGCTTGAAGGACAGGTATTGGATCAAGCCAAGCCGATGGGCGATTATCTGGCCAAAGCCTTGACTGAGTGCAAAGCCCGCCATCATGTCGTACGGGACGTGCGCGGTATCGGGCTTTTGCAGGGCATGGAGTTGGACATCGACGCCAAAACAGTGGTTGCCGAGGCATTATCACGCGGCTTGCTCATCAATGCGGCAGGCGAGCGAGTGCTGCGATTTGTGCCGCCACTGGTGATCACAGCACAAGAAATCGACCAGCTGATCGACACATTGAATGCGATCTTCACCCGGTGAATGATGGAAAAGAAGGGCGCTCATCGCATGGCAACGCAGCCTCACCCACGACCGCGCAGACCCGGCTATGACAAAGATCTTCTGGACGTGGCGGCAATGCCGCGCAAACAGATCGATGATTTGCTGCGCCTGGCTGGCTCGCTGAAAACCAAGCAGCGCCAATCGACTCCCCATAGGCTCTTGCCCGGCAAGACACTGGGGTTGTTGTTCCAAAAGCCATCGACACGCACCAGGGTGTCGTTCGAAGCCGGCATGAACCAGCTGGGAGGCCATGCACTGGTGCTTCCCATGGGAGACATTCAGCTCTCCCGGGGAGAAACGGTCTCGGATACGGCGCGGGTACTCTCTCGCTACCTGGATGGAATCGTGATTCGAACCTACGACCACGCCGTCGTCGAGGAATGGGCGACTGAGGCCAGTATGCCGGTGATCAATGGGCTGACGGACCATAGTCATCCATGCCAGGCGCTGTCCGATCTCCTGACGATCCAAGAAGTCAAAGGCCGGCTCAAGGGATTGACCCTTGCCTATGTCGGAGACGGGAATAACGTCGCCAATTCTCTCATTGAAGCAGGCGTCAAAATGGGCATGCGGGTCGTAGCCGGATGCCCGGCCGGATATCAACCAGATCAACACGTTATCGACCGGGCGATGGTCGAAGCAGAAACCACCGGCGGCGCGGTCGAGATCTTAGAAAATCCCCAGGTGGCGGTGAAGGAAGCGGATGTGGTCTACACCGACGTCTGGATCAGTATGGGGCGTGAACGTGAGCAAGCAAGGAGGCTGAAAACCCTGGCCTCCTATCAGCTCAACGGAAGGCTGCTTCAACGGGCCAAACCGGATGCCATCGTCATGCATTGTTTACCGGCCCATCGTGGGGAAGAGATTGCGGCAGACGTACTCGACGGACCACAGTCGGTCGTCATCGATCAGGCGGAAAACCGGCTGCATATGCAGAAAGCAATTTTGGTGCAGCTGCTCACTCGACAGAAAGGCGGATAGTCCGAAACCACCATGACACGCAAACCGATTAAGAAAATTGTTCTGGCCTACTCAGGCGGGCTCGACACCTCGGTTATTTTGAAATGGTTGCAAGAAACCTATGACGCCGAGGTTATCGCCTTCTGCGCCGATCTCGGCCAGGGTGAAGATCTGCGGGCCATCAAAGCCAAAGCGAAGAAGCTCGGCGTGAAGAAGGTCTATGTCGAGGACCTGCGTGAAACATTTGTCAAAGACTATGTATTCCCGATGTTGCGCGGCAACGCCATGTATGAAGGCTGCTATCTGCTGGGCACCTCCAGTGCCCGTCCGCTGATCGCGCGCCGGCAGGCCGAGATCGCTCTCAAAGAAGGCGCCGAAGCGGTCTCGCACGGCTCAACAGGCAAGGGGAACGATCAGGTACGATTCGAGCTGACCTATACGGCGCTCGCGCCCGGTCTTAAGATCATCGCCCCCTGGCGGGAATGGACGATGCGGTCGAGACGTGAATTGATCGAGTACGCCGAACGCCATGGCATTCCGATCACAGCGACGAAAGCCAAACCCTACAGCATGGATCTGAACCTTTTCCATATCAGCTATGAGGGAGGCATTCTCGAGGATCCCTGGTCGGCGCCGCCGGATGAAATATTCCAAATGACGGTCTCGCCGGAACAAGCCCCGGACAAGCCGCTGGAAGTTGAGATCGAGTACGTCGCCGGCAACCCCGTGGCCGTCGACGGCAAAAAAATGAGCCCGGCGACGCTGCTGGCCCATCTCAACAAACTGGGCGGCGCGCATGGAATCGGCCGAGTCGATTTGGTCGAGAATCGCTATGTCGGCATGAAGTCTCGCGGGGTCTACGAAACACCGGGCGGTACGATTCTCCATGTCGCCCACCGGGGGCTTGAATCTTTGACGATGGACCGTGAAGTGCTCCACTTCCGGGACAGCTTGATCCCGCGGTACGCCGATCTCATCTACAACGGCTATTGGTTCAGTCCTGAGCGCGATATGATCCAGACGGCGATCGATACGGCCCAAAAAGATGTGAGCGGCACGGCGCGCGTAAAACTATACAAGGGCGGGTGCACACTTGCCGGCCGGAAATCCAAGAATTCCCTCTACCGTTTGGACATCGCCACATTCGAAGAAGACGAGGTCTACAACCAAAAGGACGCAGAGGGGTTCATCCGCTTAAACGGGTTGCGATTAAAAATCAGAGCTCAGCGGCGGAAGGCTTCGACCTAATGGCGACGGCAAAACGAAACCGCCGGCCGGCCGCCGCTGCCGGCAAGGCCTGGGGAGGACGGTTTCGTGAAAGTACGAATCGGCTTGTCGAAGCGTTCACCGTCTCGGTGGCTGTGGATCGGCGGCTCTATGCCTATGACATCCAAGGAAGCATCGCCCATTGCCATACGCTCGGGAAGGCGCGTGTGCTGTCGCCCCGCGAAACAAAAACTATTGTGCGTGGGCTTATCCTGGTCAAGACGGAGCTGGATCGGGGGCAGTTCAAGTTTGCACCCCACGACGAAGATATTCACATGGCGATTGAACGGCGGTTGACCGAACTGATCGGTCCCTTGGGCGGCAAGCTGCACACGGGCCGGAGCAGAAACGATCAGGTGGCGCTGGACATTCGGCTCTATCTCCGAGACCGACTTGACCAGCTGACTGAGCGTTGCGCGGAGTTTCAACGCGTATTGCTGGCCCAGGCGCAGGCGAATCTTCCAATCGCCATGCCCGGCTATACCCACTTGCAACGGGCGCAGCCCGTCCTGTTTGCCCATCATCTGCTCGCCTATGTGGAGATGGTCGAGCGAGATAAGGGACGCTTCCGCGATGCCAAAACCAGGCTCAACGTCATGCCGCTCGGATCAGGAGCCTTGGCCGGAACGAATTATCCGGTGGATCGGCGATACACAGCCAAACTCCTGGGATTTCCAGCTGTGACGGTCAACAGCATG
>SXPO01000005.1 GCA_005793285.1 Nitrospiraceae bacterium | reverse complement strand
GTCCAAGATACCGGCGATGTTCGTGCCTTTCGGCGGATTGTACTCAATCGTCACCGCAAACTGGCCCTGATCCAGTACGTCCTTCAGTCTCCTCGGCTCCCGGCTCATACTTCCTTCCTTTACCCTCGTTTCATTCCAGCAGTTCTCATCGCGGACTCCACCGTATTGTCCAGCAACATGGCGATGGTCATGGGACCGACTCCACCCGGCACTGGACTGATCCATCCAGCCTTCTGGCTGACCGGCTCAAAATCGACATCGCCGCACAGTTTGCCGTCCGGCAGCTTGTTCGTTCCCACGTCGATGACGACAGCGCCCTCCCGCACCATGTCGGCTGTCACAAACTTGGCCTTCCCGATCGCCACCAGCAGCAACTCGGCTTCACGGCAGACGGCCGGAAGATCTTTCGTCTTTGAATGGCAAATCGTAACGGTAGCATTACGCTGCAAGAGCATGAGCGCCAACGGCTTACCCACAATATTGCTGCGACCCAATACGACGGCGCGCTTGCCTTCGATCGTCACGCCCGTCGATTCGATCATCTTCATCACACCCTTTGGCGTACAGGCCTCGAATACAGGATGGCCTTCGACCAACCGGCCGAAGTTATAGGGATGAAACCCATCGGCATCCTTGTTCGGAGACACGGCTTCGAGCACTACTCGGCTGTCGATCTGCTTCGGCAACGGAAGCTGGACAAGGATGCCGTGAATCTTCGGATCGGCATTCTTCTTTTCAATCAACGCCAATAACTCGGCCTGCGTGGTCGAAGCCGGCAGCTTGTGGTCATCCACATAGATACCAGCCAACTCACAGGCCTTTTGCTTGTTCTTCACATACACATGCGACGCGGGATCATCCCCGACCAGGATTGTCGCCAAGCCCGGCTTGCCCCCTGTCTTGGCTAACACCGCAGCTGATTCAATGGCCAGCCGATCCCTGACTTGCTGCGCCAACGCTTTCCCATCGATTAATTTCGCCGCCACAATTTCCTCCCGGACGCTAGTTGAGGTTGAGGTCAGGGCTGAGGCTGAGAGAACCACTGCCCAGACAGATACTCAGCCTGAGCCTACACCTGAGGCTGACTCAAAATTAGGGCACCTTAGCAGGGCAATTTTATCCAAGTCAACGCTATGCCGCCTGTACGGCGTACGGCGTGAACCCTGAGGGATGAGCAACGAGAATGCCTCCGGTTAGAGGCTCCTCTGTCCATTGCTGTACGCATCACGCCCCGTTCCTTGACAGCGTATCGATTCGTTGGCTACGATGGCTGACTATCACCCAAAGCCGCCTACATTCATGTCCTTACCATTGCCGTTGATGCCGTTCTTTTCATTATGCAGCCTCTTGCTCTCCCTGCTCCTATTTAGCCTTGCTTCACCCAGCGACGCCGCCCAGATCACCAATTTGGAATCGCCCAACAGCTTTGTCGGCGACCAACTTGGGAGCGACTATTTCATTTCGAACATCAATGGAGAACCGGAGGATCGAGACAACAACGGATTCATCACCAAGTTGGACTCCACAGGGAAGGTCACGAGCCTCAAGTTCATCCAAGGCGGTGTTGGCAATATCCTGTTACATGCACCGAAGGGATTGGCCCTCGTGGGACAGACCCTCTATGTCGCAGACCTTGACCAACTCAAAGGATTCGATAAGACGACGGGCAAACTGCTCGTGGCTGTCTCGTTTCCCGCGTCATCTCCCCAAAAGAGCGTGTCCTTACGAGATGTCACAGCCGGACCGACCGGCCTGTTGTACGCGTCTGACCAAGCCGCCAACTCCATCTACCGTATCGATCCCGTAGCCGATCATCGCGTGGACCTTCTGATCCACGATGACCGGCTGGCTGGACCCTCTGGAATCGCCGTTCACCCTAAAACAGGCCATCTCATCGCCGTGAGTTGGGATAAAGGCAAAATCCTGGACATTACGCCGGAAGGGGAGTTCGCCGAATTGGAGTCGAATGGATTCTTTACCGGACGATTCCAAAACTTAAGCGGAGTCGATTTCGATCGCTGGGGCAATATGTACCTATCGGATCTCACAAAAGGGAAAATCTGGCGGATGACCAGAGATCATCGCTTCCACGTGATTGCCGAATATCTGCTCGCCCCGGCCGATATCAGTATCGATCGCGCGAACAATCTGATTCTCGTCCCCTATCACTATGCCCATGCGGCTGAGATGAATGGATTGGAAGCTCCCTCCGACGGCAAGCCCAAGGCCGATAAGCGAACGTTGGCGGATTACGGATTTATTCCACCTCCGCCGAAAGCAGCAACGGAAGGACCGGCAAAGAAATGAGCGCCTGCCCCTATTGCACACAGCGAAAAGGAAAACGCCCTTGCCCGGCGCTGGGTGGATTGATTTGCAGCCCCTGCTGTGGAGAGCATCGGCTGGTCCGAATCTCCTGTCCCAGTGACTGCATGTATTTGGACAGCGGCAGCGACTACCAGCAAAAACGGCTCGGCGAACAATTCATGCCGATCCGGAGGGATTTCTACCGAGAGTTGAGCGAACTCGGCGGTGAAAAAGCCGTTGCCCTATTCAACCTGATCGAGATCGTGACGTTCGGCTATTTCGAGGGACGACGAGACGGACAGGACGCCGAAGTCGTCGCGTCCATTCAAGCCCTTCGCCGCACCCTCAGTCCGTTGCATGTGCCAGCGGCGCCCATGCCGGTCTTTGCAGAACATCTGAAAAAAGAATACGAAACCTTCAAGAAACAGAACCCGGAGCAAATCGCCGACACCTCGAGCGCTCCCGAGGTGCTCGACCGCGCAATCACATTCGTCTCGGATTTTTCAGGGAAGGACTTTCAATCCCGCCGGTTTCTCGGCGGGCTCGTCGGCTACGTGAAGACCTACCATCCGCACATTGCCGAACATCTCGTGAAAAGACAGGAACCGGGGCACATCGTATTACCAGGCCAATCCTTCATGCCGCCGCCGGAGCCAGAACCACACACCCACGGTCCTGGTTGCGAGCATCATCATTAGCCTATCCGTTCAAACAGGCAAGATCGAACGCTGCTTGTAGAAGGCCAGTCGATGCTATTCAGAAATTGTCACGGTCATCTCAACACGCTCTTTGGGATTATCCCGTTCATCACGCGGCAAATTGACGATCTTATCTGTCACACCAATGCCCTTGACGACTTCACCGAACACGGAATACTTGTTATCGAGAAACCGTGACTCCTCGACCACGATAAAAAACTGCGAACCGGCCGTATCCGGATCGTTGGCTCGCGCCATCGAGACAGTCCCCCGCTTATGCGGCATATCGCTGAACTCTGCTTTGATGGAGTATCCCGGACCACCCTGTCCATAGGTATCTCTCTTGAGCGAATCCTTGGTATTCGGGTCGCCTCCCTGGATCATGAAACCGGGAATCACACGGTGAAAAATCGTTCCGTTATAGAAGCCCTCCTTCGCCAGCTTGATAAAGTTCTCCACATGTTTCGGCGCCACATCGGGAAAAAACTTTACCTCGATATCGCCGAATTTCGTCTTGATGATCGCCCGAGGTCCTTTGGAGGTTTCCGCTTTCGGCGCCGTTGATTTGTCTGCCGCCATGACCAACCCGGCGCTCAAAAACAGGATCGCACTACCGATCAGTATTGCCACCGGCATCATCGGCCCAATTCGCTTCCACATTGTCAGCCTCCCCTCTCTCACCAACCTGAAATCCGTTGCAGACCATCGCACAAGCCGGCCGCGTCAGCGCTCCGACTGCTCCAAGGCCAGTTTGGCCGCTGCCTGTGCTGCTTCTTTCTTACTGTATCCCTGCCCACACCCCACGACCTGCTCTCCCACTGAGACTTCGACACGAAACCGCTTCTGATGATCCGGACCGGTTTCCTGCACAGTGACATACCTCGGCAACAATTCATACCGTCTCTGACACCACTCCTGAAACCTCGTTTTATAGTCATCGTCTCCCGGTTTCGTCTGTAAGGATTCGATGTGCCCCAACTCCTCCGACAGCGCAGCAAGCGTAAAGACCCGGCCGGCTTCGAGCCCTCCGTCGAGATAGACTGCGGCAATTACCGCCTCCAACCCATCGGCCAGCAATGATGTTTTCTCTCTCCCCTTCGACAGTTCTTCACCCCGACCGAGCCGCAGCCGAACGCCGAGATCAAGCCGCCTGGCGGCTGCGGCGAGTGAGGATTCACTGACAAGCTTAGCTTTGAGTTTCGACAGAGCGCCTTCACTGAGTTGAGAATACCGCGTGGCCAGATAGTCGCTCACGATGAGCGACAGGACTGCATCCCCCAGAAACTCGAGCCGCTCATTATGGCTATGGCTCGACCCCTTGCGCTCATTCACGTAGGACTTGTGCGTCAGCGCTTCGTCCAGAAGAGCCGAGTTGTTGAATCGATACTTAAACGGGGAGGAAGAAGGGTCGGCTGAAGACGCCGGCATCATGGTCGGAAGGGACTAACCATCCACACGTGTAAAGATCAAACAGGCATTCACGCCGCCGAATCCAAAGGAATTGGACAGCGCCGCCTTGATCGCCGCCGGTCTGGCCTTGTTGGGCACATAGTCCAAATCGCAGGCCGGGTCCGGATTCTCAAGATTG
>SXPO01000053.1 GCA_005793285.1 Nitrospiraceae bacterium | reverse complement strand
CGGACATAGGCCTATCGTTATGGCGTTGGGGCATGCTGCAGAAACCGAATTCGGCGAGTTCTCTCGCCGTCTCCTGATTCTTCGGGTTGGTCTTTTTCTGGTCGTTGCGCTGCTCGGCCTTCGGCTGTGGCATTTGCAAATCCGGGAGGGGCCCTACTACCGGGACTTGTCTGAAAACAATCGCACCAGGCAGGTGTTACTCGAACCGGCTCGCGGGTTGATCTATGACCGGCATGGGGTGCTCTTGGCGAACAATGTGCCGAGCTTCAGCCTCTATGTCACGTTGGAAGATGTGAAGGATCGCGAGCTGTTGGTGGAACAGTTGGCCGATCTGCTTGGCCTGGACCCGGCGCTCATCCGAAAAAAGCTGGGAGGAAAGGGCGGCAAACTCTTGCCGCGTAAGATCAAGGATCGGATGACGCTCCGAGACGCGATGCTGGTGGAATCGCATCGCTTGGACCTTCCGGGTGTCATGGTAGAGGTTGAATCGCAACGCAACTATCCGGGCGGCGTGACGGCGGCTCATCTGCTGGGATATGTCGGAGAAATTTCATCCGAACAATTGGAGAAGCCGGAATTTTCAGGCCTGCATCAAGGCAGCATCGTCGGCCAATATGGAGTCGAAAAATCATTCGATCGCCATGTGCGCGGCCAGGCCGGCCAGAAAAACATCGAAGTCGATGCGCTCGGACATGAAAAGAGGGCCGAGGTCGTCGAGAAGCCGCAGGCGGGAAACGATCTGTATTTGACGATCGATGTTCGACTGCAGAAGGTGGCGGAGGAGTTGCTGGGGCAGGAATATGGCGCCATTGTGGCGCTGGATCCGACCAACGGGGATATTCTCGCCATGGCCAGCCGTCCGGGGTTCGATCCGAACGTACTCTCGCGCGAATTGACGGCCAAGCAGTGGGTTGAGATCGTTCAAGATGAAGGACGTCCGCTGAACAATCGGGCCTCCCAAGGGCAGTATCCTCCCGGTTCGACATTCAAGGTTCCGATGGCGGTGGCCGCGTTAGAGACGAAAACGATGGCGCCTTCCAGCACGGTGTTCTGCAACGGGGGCTATCAGTTCGGAAAACGGATCTATCACGATTGGAAAGCGAGCGGGCATGGGGCTGTCGATCTTCACGCCGCGCTCGTGCATTCGTGCGATGTGTATTTTTACACGGTGGGCCAACGCATGGGCATCGATGTCATGGCCGAGTTCGGCAAGGAATTCGGATTGGGGCAGGGAACGGGTGTGGAGCTGTCGTCCGAGCGGGCCGGGATTATGCCCTCAACGACATGGAAACAGAAGGCAAAAAACGAACCCTGGCTGCCAGGAGAAACGGTCTCGGCGGCGATCGGCCAAGGGTATGTGACGGTGACCCCGCTGCAAATGGCGAGTTTGATCGGCACGGTTGCGAATGACGGGGTCAATTACCGGCCTCGCCTGGTGCAGGCCGTGATGGATCGAGTCACCGGCAATCTGCAAGAATTGCCGGCGGTTCCGCGTGGGAAAGTCAACGCAAAGCCCGAGACGTTTCGCATCATCAAAGAAGCTCTGGCCGATGTCGTGACGAAGGGAACGGCGACGAGAGCGAAATCCTCTCTGGTCACCATCGGCGGGAAAACGGGGACGGCGCAGGTCGCGGCCCTCCGAACGGGACCGCAGGAAAACATTCCCAAGAAATTCCGCGACCATGCCTGGTTCGTCGCCTTTGCCCCAGTGGAGTCGCCGAAGATCGCAGTGGCAGTGCTGGCCGAGCACATGGGCCATGGGGGGTCTGCTGCGGCTCCTCTGGCGAAAGAAGTGATCGAGACGTATATGAAACTGGCCCTGCAGGCGCCGATGGTGAGTTCGAATGCATCCAAAACGGAACCGGCTCGGAGCTCGTCGAAACAGTCATGATCGATCGATTGACGGACTCACGCGGTTTCGACAGCTTCGATCTCCGCTACATGGGCCTGATCCTCGTCATTCTCGGGATCGGGGTGCTCTCCATTCATAGTGTCACCCATGATCAACAGGGCGGCATTGCGCCCTATTATGTCAAGCAGTTGGTATGGATTGGCCTGGGCGCGGTGGCCTTCATTGTGATGTGGGCCTGGGACTATCATAGTATTGCGCGCCTGGCCTATCCGGCCTACGGGCTGGTGCTGCTGCTGCTGCTGTTCGTGTTGTTCGAGGGACGGGCGAGCAAGGGAGCGCAGCGATGGATTGCGCTGGGACCGTTCAGCCTCCAGCCGTCGGAGTTCGCCAAGCTGGTGCTCATCCTGGTGTTGGCGCAGTACTATTCCAAGGCGCCCCGTGCAGGGTGGCTGCAGCGTGTGATCATACCGGGACTGTTGATGCTGCCGGGACTCGTGCTGATTCTGAAACAGCCGGATTTGGGAAGCGGGTTGAGCTTTGTTGCGGTCTATGCGGCGATGCTGCTGATGGTCGGAGTCCGGTCCCAAGCGCTGGGTGTCATCTTATTGTTCTCGATCATGCTCTTTCCCTTTGTCTGGGAAGGGGTGTGGGGGTCCTTGCATGATTACCAGCGACAGCGCATTATGGCGTTTGTCGATCCGGGCTATGATCCGGGCGGGAAGGGTTATCATGCGTTACAATCGAAAATTGCGATCGGATCAGGGGAACTGACAGGCAAGGGACTTTTCGGCGGCACACAAAGTCAACTGAAGTTTTTGCCTGAAGGGCATACCGATTTCGTCTTTGCGGTGTACTCGGAAGAATGGGGGTTTCTCGGCGTGCTTCTGTTACTGGGGCTTTTCGTCGCGCTCATCTGGTTGGCGCTCGATATTGCCGCCAAGGCCAAGGATCAGCTGGGAGCGCTGCTGGCTGTCGGGATTGTGGCGATGCTGTGTTTCTGCGTCGTCATCAATATCGGCATGACGGCGGGGATGTTTCCGATCGTGGGGATTCCCCTGCCGTTGGTGAGCTACGGCGGGAGCGCGACGATCATGATGATGGCGTCGCTTGGATTGTTGTTGAACGTGAAACGAAGACGGTTGAGTTTGTTCTATTGATGTTCTGACCATGGGGCTCGGCGCTATTCTGCGGCGGGACCCTGAGCGGGGATTTTATCGGGAGCTGTACGGGGTAGCGGTGATTGCGCGCTAGGGACCTGGGTAGAGGCCTGCGTCCGGCGCGTTCCGCGCACCGAGGCTCTCAGGCAGAAGGAGTGATGTATGGGAATTGAGATTGCGATCACCGTCGCGCGGGAGGAAACCCGAGTGGCGGTTCTTGACGGCGGGGTGGTGACCGATTTGTTCGGAGACCGCGCCAAGCACAAAGACTTTGTCGGCAATATTTATAAAGGCAGAGTCGCCAAGGTTCTACCTGGCATGCAGGCGGCATTCGTGGATATCGGCCTAGAGAAGGCCGCCTTTATGCACGTGTCTGACCTTTCAGAGGACGCGGAGCCGGGCGACATGTTGGTCGAGTCGGAGGAGGACGAGAAAGATTCGGACATGCTCCGGCCGAAGCGGCAAAGCGCGAAGCCGATCGAACAGCTTCTGAGCGAGGGGCAGGAGCTGATGGTACAGATCTCAAAGGGGCCGATCGGCACCAAGGGGTCGCGGGTGACGACTTACGTGTCCTTGCCGGGACGCTATCTGGTCTTCATGCCGAACGTCGAGCATATCGGCGTCTCGCGGCGGATTCCGCGCGATGAGGAACGGTCCAGGCTGAAGGACATCATGCGCCGCGTCCGCCGGCCTGGTTGCGGCTACATCGTCCGGACGGTGAGCGAAGGTGTCAAGGAAGACGAGCTGAAATCCGACGTCGATTTTTTACATGTGCTCTGGCAGGACATTCTGACGAATCGGGAGCAGCGGGGCGCTCCGGCCTTGCTGCATACCGACTTGAGCCTCAGCTTCCGCGTCGTGCGGGATCTGTTCGGGAAGAAAGTGGATCGGCTCTGGATCGATTCGCGGGAGGAGTACGAAGCCATCCGCAACTTCGTGCAGCGGTTCTCTCCCGAGCAGACTTCGCGGATTCATTTTTATGACAAGGAAGAGACGCTGTTCGATCATCTGGGCGTGGAGCAGGAAATTGCACGGGCGATGAGCCGGAAGGTATGGCTGAAGTCGGGCGGTTATCTGGTGATCGACCACACGGAAGCGATGACGGTGATCGATGTCAACACCGGGCGTTTCGTCGGGAAACGGGACCAGGAGGAAACCATCCTCAGGAATAACCTGGAGGCGGCCAAGGAAGTCGCGTATCAGCTGAAGCTGCGCGGGATTGGCGGCATCATCATTGTGGACTTCATCGACATGGAACGCGAAAAGAATCGCGACAAAGTTTACCATGCGCTTGTGGACGCCATGGCATCCGACAAGGCGCGGACGAGGATTTCCAGGATCTCCGATCTCGGCTTGATCGAAATTTCACGCGAGCGCGTCCGCGAGGACCTGCTGCGCTCGTTGTCGGAGCCCTGCCGCTACTGTGAAGGTCGTGGGTATACGAAATCTCCGACGACGGTGGCGTATGAGATCTTTCGCGAGATCCGGCGGATCGAACCGTCCGGGGAGCATCAACGGATCGTGGTCGGGACTCATCCTACGGTGGCCGAGCTGCTGCAAGATGAAGAACGGCATGGAGTGGAAACCTTGGAGCGGGATTGTTCGGCGAAAATCGTCGTGATGTCGGACAGCCAGCTGCATCTTGAGCAATACGACCTTGTCGTCATGTAATGCTGCCCGGCGTCAGCAGACGCCGAGTGAGGTCGCGCTCGGCTCGGCAAGTCATGCCGGCCTTGGGGTTGAGGGGGCCTCTTGTGACCGGTGCATGGTATGGATGCGGCGGCGCTGACCTCTTGGCTGACACTGCAAGCGGTCGCTGGGGTGGGCGATCGCACGCTGCTCAAGCTGGTCCAAATCTTCGGCTCGCCCAAGGCGGTGTTGGCGGCCGGTGTGGACGAGTTAGTCCAAGCCGGGTGCAGCGCCGAGCTGGCTGCCTCTGTGCGGCGCGCCCCGGAGCCCAGCATAGGCCGGGAGATCGATCGGCAAATCAAGGCCGCCGAGCGTCTTAAGATCCAGGTCCTCACCTTCTTCGATCTGTCCTATCCAACAAGGCTCAGAACCATTCCCGATCCTCCTCCGGTGCTGTATGTGAGCGGAGTCTTGGCGGCGCAGGACGATGTCGCGGTGGCGATCGTGGGCGGGCGGCGCGCCACGCCGTCAGGCCGTGCTGTGACAGAAGAGATCGCCAAGGAGCTGGCTGGCGGCGGTGTGACGATCGTGAGCGGTCTCGCACGCGGGATCGATGCGGCGGCGCACCGGGGCGCGTTGGCCGGCAAAGGGCGTACGATCGCGGTATTAGGCTGCGGCATTGATCGGACCTATCCGCCGGAACATCAGCAGTTGAGGCGCACGATTGAAGAACGTGGAGCCGTCATTTCAGAGTTGCCGATCGGCGCATCTCCGCTGGGCCACCACTTTCCACGAAGAAACCGGATCATCAGCGGGCTGTCGATCGGCGTGCTCGTGAGCGAAGCCGCGAAAGACAGCGGATCGCTGATTACGGCGAAACTCGCATTGGAGCAGGGCCGCGACGTGTTTGCCGTGCCAGGTCCGGTGAAAGAAGAAGCCTGCCGTGGTTCGAACGGCTTGATCAAGGAGGGCGCGAAGCTCATCGAGCGGGCGCAGGATATTCTTGACGAAATTCTGCCGCAACTCGATGCGCGTCTACGGGCTGCGTTGCCGTCCGGCGAGGGGCCGTCCGCGCCGCGCGAGGCGTTGAGGAAAGAAGACGCGGTCGTGTACGAGACGCTGTCGTACGAGGCGAGAGCGATCGATGCGATCATCGAAGCAACGGGATTGAGCCCCGCGCAAGTATCGGCGAGTCTGCTGTCGCTCGAATTGTCGGGCCATGTGCGTCAGTTACCGGGCCAGCAATACATGCGGCTGTAGCCGTGCCTGTGCCCTGCCGGCCGCCGGCTTCCGTCGATCTAGTTGCATGAATCTCGGATATTTGATACGGATGTGACAGTTGTGCATTGGGAAATGGAGTTGTCATGGCGAAGTCGTTGATTATTGTAGAGTCGCCGACCAAGGCGAAAACGATCACCAAATATCTAGGGCGCGGCTATACGGTCATGGCGTCGGTCGGACACGTCAAGGATCTGCCGACCAGCAAACTGGGCGTTGATCTCGAACATGATTTTGAGCCCCAGTACGTCACTATCAAAGGCAAGTCGAAGGTGCTGGCCGATATCAAGAAGAAGGCCGATGAAGCCGACCAGGTGTTTCTGGCGCCGGACCCTGATCGTGAAGGCGAGGCCATCGCCTGGCATATCGAGCAGGAGTTGCTGGGAAAGTCGAAGAAGAAAAAGAAAGACGGCAAGATTTTTCGAGTGCGGTTCAACGAGATCACCGAATCGGCGATCAAACGCGCGCTGCAGTCGCCCACCGAGATCGATATGAAGCTGGTCAACGCGCAGCAGGCGCGCCGCGTGCTGGATCGTATCGTCGGCTATCAGGGCAGCCAGCTGTTGTGGAACAAAGTCCGGCGCGGGCTCAGCATGGGGCGGGTGCAATCGGTCGCGATGCGGCTGATTTGCGAACGTGAGGCGGAGCGGGACGCGTTCAGAACGGAAGAGTATTGGTCGCTGACTGCGTTGCTGGTCGGCGCCAATCCGCCGTCGTTCGAAGCCAAGCTCCATAGTATCAACGGGGAAGAGGCGTCGATCGAGAACGGCGAACAGGCCCGCCATGTGGTCGATGCGATTCAAGGGAACGCGTTCGTCGTGCAGTCGGTCGAGCGACGGGAAAAGAAACGAAACCCTGTCGCGCCGTTCATCACCAGCCGTCTGCAGCAGGAAGCTTCGCGCAAGCTGCACTTCTCGCCGAAGAAAACCATGACGCTCGCGCAGCAGCTTTACGAGGGCATCGAAATCGGCGCCGAGGGCGCGACCGGCCTCATCACCTATATGAGAACCGACTCGCCCCGTATCTCGAACGAGGCCATGACCGAAGCGCGGGAGCTGATCCAGTCGCGGTTCGGCGTGGAGTATCTCCCGGCGACCCCGAACTTGTACAAGACCCAGAAGGCGGCGCAAGAGGCGCACGAGGCTGTGAGGCCGACAGCAGCTGCGCGCGATCCCGAATCGATCCGCCAGTATTTGGACCATGATCAGTACAATTTGTATAAGTTGATCTGGAACCGGTTCATCGCCTCACAGATGGTGCCGGCGATATTGGATGTGACGAGGATCGATTCGACGCCGGTTGGCACAAAGGATCGGTATGTCTTCCGCTCCACCGGCACGATCGTCAAATTCCCAGGCCATACCATCGTCTATCTGGAGGGCGTCGACAAGGAGCTGCCTTCTCAGAAACCGAAAGCCGATCAGGAAGCGGAGGACGACAATGAGCGCCTGCTGCCGCCGTTGTCCGAAGGGGAACCTCTGCGGTTGGTTGAGCAAGAGGGGCAAGCGGTGATGGGCCTGACCTCGAAGCAGCATTTCACGCAGCCGCCGCCCCGGTACAACGAAGCGCTGTTGATCAAGGAGTTGGAAGAAAAGGGGATCGGACGCCCGTCTACGTATGCCGCGATCATCTCTACTATCCAGGATCGCAAGTATGTGGAGAAAACCGAAGGGCGATTGGTTCCGACCGAGACGGGGAAAACCGTTCATGACTATTTGATGAAGGGATTTCCCGAGCTCATCAATGTCGATTTCACCTCCCATCTCGAAGAGCAGCTCGATGAAGTGGAAGAAGGGAACAAGCCCTGGGTGACGGCGGTGCGCGATTTCTATACACCGTTCACGAAGGAGTTGGATCGAGCCAAGACTATTCCAGGGCCGAAAGATACCGTGGAGCCGCCCACCGACATCTCTTGTGAGAAGTGCGGGAAGATGATGGAGATCAAATGGGGCCGGAACGGCAAGTTCCTGGCTTGCCCCGGATACAAAGACGATCCGCCTTGCAAGAACACCCAGAACTTCGAGAAGCTGCCGGACGGCACCATCAAGATCGTGCCGAAGCTGGAGATCACGACGGATCAGAAGTGTGACAAGTGTGCGAGCCCGATGGTGGTAAAGACCGGGCGATTCGGCAAGTTCATCGCCTGTTCAGCGTACCCGCAATGCAAGACCACCAAACCGCTGGCACTGGGCGTCAAGTGTCCACAGCCGGACTGCGGCGGTGACTTGGTTCAGAAGCGGACGCGCAAGGGCCGCTCTTTCTTTGCATGCAGTAACTACCCGAAATGCGAATTCTCGCTCTGGGACCGTCCTGTGCCGAAAACCTGTCCCACCTGCCAGGCGCCGTTTCTGATTGAAAAGGTCAGCAAGCAAGCCGGCCGGAGCGT
>SXPO01000052.1 GCA_005793285.1 Nitrospiraceae bacterium | reverse complement strand
TTCGATTTCGGCGATTCGCTCGACATTGATCTTCGCCTTCTTGCGAATCTTGGCTGCCGTGCCACGCGGCGCCTGTCCCGCCCGTTCAAATGCCGCACAGGCTTGCAGCTCGACCTCAAGCCAAATCTCATACTTGCGTTGTAGATCCCAGATGGCCTTCATCTTGGGACGGGTGTATCTATCGATCATCGCTCTCTCGTCGCTTGTATCTCGTGCAGCGTCGTTCGCGCACCAGACCTGCCAAAACTTTTCCCAAGGTATGCTTCACGCTTCACGCTTCACCTGGGCCGCTGCTTTGCGCTTGGCTTCCAGCCGCTGCTCGGACGACAACACCTTGTCCAAAATACCGTTCACAAACTTCGCGGCTTCGTCGTCGCCAAAATCTTTAGCGAGCTCGATCGCCTCGTTCACCGTCACCTTGGCCGGCACGTCATGAAGCCACAGCAGCTCATAGGCACCGATACGTAAAATATTCCGGTCGACGATCTGCATGCGGGCAATGGTCCAATTCACGGCATATCTGCCGATCAGCTGATCCAGCTCTTTTTTCTTCTCCAACACCCCCGCAACCAGCCGCTCCGCAAAAGCCTTGGTCTCCTCATCGGCCTTCAGCGGCTTCCAAAACTCTTCCAGCCAGAGCCCCGGTTTCCCATGGATGTCATACTGAAAGAGGATCTGCAATGCCCGCTCGCGAGCCTCGTGGCGAGATCCCATCGTTACACAGTTGGAACGTTAAAAAGTTGAACCGTTGCTGCGCATGGAACGGAACAAACGGGACGCATGGACATCACTGTTTTCCCCTATGCCGCATCCGCCCGTTTTGACTGGAAGACTTTCCACTTTCCCACTTTCCCACTTTCCCACCGATCGTCTTCATCACCATCGCCATTTCGATCGCCGATTGTGCCGCCTCGCCACCTCGATTAAATGTGCCGGGATCGGCCCGCTCGATGGCTTGCCGCTCGGTATCCGTCGTCAGCACTCCAAAAATAATCGGCACGCCGGAATCCAGCGCAGCCTGGCCGATCCCTCGACTCGCCTCGGCGCTGATAAAGTCGAAATGCGGCGTATCCCCGCGAATGACCGCCCCCAAGCAAATCACCGCGTCGAGCCGACCGGACTTCGCCAACGTTCGCGCAACCAACGGGATCTCGAAGGCGCCCGGCACCCGGACGACTTCGACGTCCGCATCCTTCACGCCTTGCTTGGTCAGACCGTCGAGACAGGACGAAAGCAATCTGCCTGTCACCGTCTCGTTGAACATGGCAACGACGATGCCGA
This sequence comes from Nitrospiraceae bacterium, assembly GCA_005793285.1. Classification (GTDB taxonomy): domain Bacteria; phylum Nitrospirota; class Nitrospiria; order Nitrospirales; family Nitrospiraceae; genus Nitrospira_D. The sequence continues at coordinate 3,595 of SXPO01000052.1, read as the reverse complement.
ACCTGAACCCACCCCCGGCATGAGATTTTTTGCTGAGCTTCATCACAGAATAGTCGTCATGCCGCAAGTCACAAAGGCATCACGCCTCGTTCAACTTGACGACTTTCGACGTTAGACTTTCTTGAGAATGTGTCCCATCTTATTCTTCTTCGTACGGAGATACCGCACGTTCGCCGCGCGCGGCGTAATCTCGATCGGCACGCGCTCGACCACTTTCAATCCATAACCTTCGATTCCGACAATTTTGCGCGGGTTATTCGTGATCAGTTTGATCCGGTGCAATCCGAGATTCGCCAAAATCTGCGCGCCGACGCCATAGTCCCTCAGATCCGCCTTGAACCCGAGCTTCAAGTTCGCCTCGACCGTATCGCTACCTGTGTCCTGGAGCCCATAGGCCCTGATCTTGTTGAGCAACCCGATCCCGCGCCCTTCCTGATTGAGATAGAGCAACACCCCCCGGCCGGCTTTTTGGATGACTTCCATCGCCGCGTGGAGCTGATCACGGCAATCGCAGCGGAGAGAACCCAGCGCATCGGCGGTCAGACAGCCGGAATGCACCCGCACAAGCGTCGGTTCGCCGGTATCCACCGGTCCCCGTACCAGCGCGATGTGGGTAATTCCGTCGATTTGGTTCTCAAACGCGACCGCTTCGAACTCGCCGAACATTGTCGGTAGCTTCGCGCTCGCCATCCGCCGGACAAAGGTCTCCCGGCGCATGCGGTATTCGATCAGTGCCTTCACCGTCACCATCGTCAGCTTATGTACTCTGGCAAATTTAGCCAGCTCCGGCACGCGCGCCATGGTGCCGTCCTCATTCATGATCTCGCAGATCACCCCGGCTGGATACAATCCGGCTAACCGCGCCAGATCGACGGAGCCTTCCGTCTGGCCGGCGCGCTTCAACACACCGCCATGCTGTGCCTTCAAGGGGAAAATATGACCGGGTCGCGCCAGATCACTGGGTTTCGATTTTGGATCAATCGCGACATGAATGGTGGTAGCGCGGTCGGCGGCGGAGATTCCGGTCGTCACATCCTTACGAGCATCAATCGACACGGTAAAGGCAGTCCCGAACGTCGCGGTGTTCTCAACGGCCTGCTGGGGCAGTTGCAACTCCTCGACTCGCTCCGGCGTGAGCGCCAGACAAATCAGCCCACGCGCATGCTTGGCCATGAAATTGACGACCTGCGGGGTTACCTTCTCTGCCGCGATGACGAGATCGCCTTCATTTTCTCGGTCTTCGTCGTCTACCAGGATGATGAGTTTGCCCTTCTTGATGTCCCGGATCGCGCTTTCGATGCTGTCAAACGGCATAGCCATCACTGGATAAAAATGGAATGGTAAATGGGTAATCGGTCGGCGTGAGGGCAATCTACCATTGACCGTTGGCCATTGTCACGGGCCGAGGTTCTGTTATAGTTTGCGGCTCATATGGCCACCCGTGGAGATGATTCAGAAGACGAGATCCTCGAGCCAGAGGTCTTGGGGCCCTCGGACGAGGAGTTGAACAACGTTCCACCCGCGGTGGAACTCAGCCCGGCGCCGGACTCCGCCCAGAGCGCGCCGGCCGACACCACTGCCGTGGTGCCGGTCACAGCGCTGCAGCAGTACCTTGCCGAAATCCGCCGCTATCCCTACCTTTCCAAAGAAGAAGAGCTTCGGCTCTTCCAGGAATATCATGCGCACGGCAGCCGTGAAGCGGCGGTCAAACTCATCATGGCCAACTTGCGCGTGTCCGTCGCCATTGCATCGGAATATCTCCATACCGGCGCCGACCATATGGATTTGATTCAAGAGGGCAATGTCGGCCTGATGCAGGCGATCAAGAAATTCGATCCGGCCAAGAATGTCCGCTTCTACGCCTATGCGGCCTGGTGGTCGCGGGCCTATATTCTTCGGTACCTGCTCAATACCTTCCGGCTGGTCAAGATCGGGACAACCCAGGACCAGCGGAAGTTGTTCTATAACTTGAAAAAAGAAAAAGCCAAACTCGAACGGGAAGGATTTGCCCCCGACACAAAGCTACTCGCAGACCGCTTGAATGTCCGTGAGCGCGACGTCATTGAAATGGATGCGCGCCTGGGCAACTGGGAACTGTCTCTGGACCAGCCGATCGGCGACAACCAAGACGGCAGCTTACTCGACATCATCCCGTCACAACAAAAACCGGCGGACGAACAACTTGCCGATCAGCAGTTACGCACGCTCTTTCGCACAAAACTGGCGGAGTTCATCAAAACCTTAGACGAACGGGACGAAGACATTCTCAGAAATCGTATCCTCTCTGAAGATCCGCTGACATTAGACGACCTGGGCGGCAAATATGGCATTACCAAAGAGCGAACCCGCCAGCTAGAGGCCCGCATCATCAAGCGGCTGCGCGATTACATTAAGAAGGACGTCAAAGATTTCGACCGGTTGCAGACATAGCCCCCTCACTCTGTGCATCGCGCACGCAGATACACCGAAAAATAGATCTGGAATACTCAATTCTCAATGGGTTAAGATACCATCGTTCGATAGAGTGGGCGGCAATAGAAAATCCTTTATGCCACCCCTTGACTTGCGTCGAGCCAGGGCTATCTCTGGTTCCGAGTCGTGCAGGGCTTCTGCCTATTCGAGTGCGTCACGATCAGCGCGATCGAGTACAAGCCCATCCCACATCGTTCACAATGACGAGTTAACTTTCATCAGGAGGAGGTTCTGTTATGAGCACAGCTGAGCAGGAAAAGAAGAACGTTGCCAAGGGGTTCCAACCGCTTGGCGAACGGGTATTCGTCACCTATACCGAGGAACTGGAGCGGACCGCCGGCGGAATTTATGTGCCGGATTCGGCAAAAGAAAAGCCTCAACGGGGTGTCGTGCAAGCGGTTGGCAAGAAGGTCGAAAACGTCAAGGTCGGCGACCATGTCTTGTTCGATAAGTACTCAGGCAGCAAGCTCCGCATCGAAGACGAAGAATGCTTGATCCTGAAGGAAGAAGACATCTTGGGCATTTTCACGGCATAAGACGCGCGGCTGTCAAAAGCCGGCAAGTCCTAACGTCGCCAAGTCTCCAATTAACGTGATGACTTTGAGACTTTATCAACTTTCAGACTAAAACGGAGGAAAGACAATGGCAAAGCAACTCATGTACGGTGACTCAGCGCGCGCGTCCATCCTGAAAGGGGTGAACCAGCTCGCAGACGCCGTGAAAGCCACGCTCGGCCCGAAGGGCCGGAATGCGATTTTGGACAAGAAGTTTGGCGCACCGACGATTACCAAGGACGGCGTCACCGTCGCGAAGGAAATCGAACTCAAGAACCCCTATGAAAACATGGGCGCCCAGTTGGTCCGTGAAGTCGCCAGCAAGACCAGCGACACCGCGGGCGACGGTACCACAACCGCAACCGTGCTGGCCCAGGCCATCTACCGCGAAGGCGTCAAGAACATCACCGCCGGGGCAAACCCGATGGAGATCAAGCGCGGGATCGATCGCGCGGTCGAGGTGGTGATTGCGGAGCTCAAGAAGCTCAGCAAGCCCTGCCAGGCCAAGACCGAGATCTCCCAGGTCGGGACGATTTCGGCCAACAACGACAAGACCATCGGCGACCTGA
>SXPO01000051.1 GCA_005793285.1 Nitrospiraceae bacterium | reverse complement strand
ATATGACAAGATGACGGACCTCCGAAAGCGCTACCGCCACATCGATATGCTGATGATCGACGATATCCAGTTTCTTGTCGGGAAAGAACGGACTCAAGAGGAGTTTTTCCATACGTTCAACTCCTTGTATGAAGGGCACAAGCAGATTGTTCTGTCCAGCGACAGGTTTCCCAAGGATATGCCGGATATCGAAGAACGCCTCCGGTCACGGTTCGAATGGGGATTGATTGCGGATTTACAGCCGCCCGATGTCGAGACGCGGATCGCGATTTTGAGGAAAAAGTCGGAGGACGAGGGGATTACACTGCCGGAAGACGTCATTCAGTTCCTCGCCGGCGCCATGAAAAGCAACATCCGCGAGCTGGAAGGCAGTTTGGTGCGGCTTGGCGCCTACGCGTCATTGACAGGCCAGGTCATTACACTGGACATGGCCAAGAACGTGCTCCGTGACCTGATCGGGGACAAGAAGAAAATCGTCGCGATGGACGACATCCAAGAAGCTGTGTGTGCTCAGTTCCATGTCAAGATGAGCGAGTTGAAATCACGCCGCCGTAGCAAGACGCTCGTGCATCCTCGGCAGATCGCGATGTATCTCTGCCGCGAACTGACCGATGCCTCCTATCCGGAAATCGGGCGCCAATTCGGAGGCAAGGATCACACGACCATCATCCACGCGTGCCGGCAGGTTTCAAAGGCCAAAGAGGCCGACACAGCATTGCACACGACACTGGAAACGTTGAAAGAGCACATTCTGCGAAGATAAGGGTTTCATTTGGAGACTGCGCCATGAAAGTACGGATCGGGCGGGATGAACTGTTGACGGGGCTTCAACGGGTGCAGGGAGTCGTGGAGAAACGGAATACGATGCCCATTTTGTCCAACGTTCTGCTGGAAGCCAGGCAGGAGGGGGCTGAAATCGTGGCGACGGATCTCGAGATCGGCATGCGTGGCCTGTACAAAGCGGCCGTGCTTGAGACCGGGGGGGTGACGATCTCGGCCCGTAAACTGTTCGAGATCATCAAGGAATTGCCGTCGGGCGACATCGAGTTGACCACGGGAGAGAACAACTGGACGACCATTCAAACGGGCAAGAGCCAGTTCAAGATCGTCGGGTTGCCCAGCGCCGACTATCCCGCATTGCCGGCCATCGAACGGGAAGGATTGACGCCGCTCTCGGGAGACGGTCTGTTGGAGTTGATCCGTAAGACGTTGTTTGCCGCCGGGGACAACGATGCCCGGTATATTCTGAACGGCCTGCTGGTCACGCTCATCAGCACGGAGAAGAAAACCACGCTTCGATTGGTCGGTACCGATGGTCACCGCTTGGCTGTGGCAGAACAGGAGATGAGCCAAGCCGGCGGCAAGGGTATCCCGCAGGAAATCAAAGCGATCATTCCCAAAAAAGCGGCGCAAGAAATGCGCCGTCTGTTGGAAGAGGGAGGGGATGGCGAACCTCTGATCGGATTTGCTAAGAACCTCATGATCTTTCGAAAAAGCGGCCTGTTGCTGACGTCCCGATTGATGGAAGGCAACTATCCCAACTACCAGCAGGTCATCCCAAAGGAAGGCGGCAAGAAAATCAGTGTGAACCGGATTGAACTGGAAAGTGCGCTCCGCCGCGTCTCGGTTCTTTCCAGAGATAAAGCCAGCGCCGTGAAGGTCTCCTTCGAACCGGGTAAGATGACCCTGTTTTCCAGCAGTCCGGATTACGGTGAGGCCACCGAGGAATTACCTGCTCGCTACGAGGGCGAGGCGCTCAGTTCCGGGTTCAACGCCCGCTATCTCTTGGACGTATTCGGCGTCATGGACGGGGAGAACGTGTCCTTGCAGATCGAGACGCCGCTCAGCCCTTGTTTGATCCAGGAATCCGAGAGCCCTGGATTCAAATGCGTCGTCATGCCGGTCAAAATCTGAGGCATGTCAACCGCGGGGAGAGTCCTACGCATCCGGCTTCCTCGATGGATGCATAGCGTGTGACCTTATGACGTGTATGTGAGAACAGGAAACGGATGGCCACAGACGAAACCACTATAAAGCCCAAGTCCGACAGTTACAGCGCGGACCAAATCAAGGTCCTCGAAGGCCTTGATGCGGTCAGGAAGCGGCCGGCGATGTATATCGGCAGCACCGGCGTCGATGGGCTTCATCACCTGGTCTATGAAGTCGTCGACAACAGTGTCGATGAACATATGGCCGGATTCGGCGAGACCATCGAGGTCAAAATCCATATCGACGGCAGCGTCACGGTCATCGACAACGGCCGTGGTATTCCCACCGGCATGCACTCGACGCAAAAGAAGTCCGCCGCTGAAGTGGCATTGACCGTCCTACACGCAGGCGGCAAGTTCGAACAAGGTGCCTATACGGTGTCCGGTGGACTCCATGGCGTGGGCATTTCGGTCGTGAATGCGCTGTCGGAGTGGCTTGAGCTGGAAATCTGGCAGGACGGGCAAGTTTTCGAACAGCGATACGAACGGGGCAAGCCGGGTGCGCCGCTGCAGAGCACCGGCGTCACAAAGCGCCGAGGCACGCAGGTTCGATTCAAGCCGGACGGGCAGATCTTCGAAACGCTCGAGTTCAGTTTCGACGTGTTGGCGCAACGGCTGCGCGAACTCGCGTTCCTGAACAAGGGCTTGTCGATCTCGATGAAGGATGAGCGGAAAGAGCCTGCCAAGGAACAGGTGTTTCTCTACAAGGGCGGCATCGTCTCTTTCGTCGAGCATTTGAACGAAGCGAAGACGCCGCTGCATAAGCCGATCTACGTCAAAGTCGAAAAACCAGAAATGATTCTGGAGGTCGCCCTTCAGTATAACGATAGCTATGCGGAGAATCTCTTTTCCTTCGCGAACAACATCAACACGAAAGAGGGCGGCACGCATCTCGTGGGCTTCAAGGCTGCGCTCACCCGGACGATCAACAGCTATGCCAACGCAAACGATCTCCTGAAGAAAGACACCGAGTCGCTCACGGGCGACGACGTGCGCGAAGGGCTTACGGCCGTCGTCAGTGTGAAGGTCCGCAACCCGCAGTTCGAGGGGCAGACCAAAGCAAAGCTGGGGAACAGCGAAGTCAAAGGTGT
>SXPO01000050.1 GCA_005793285.1 Nitrospiraceae bacterium | reverse complement strand
AAATGAGGCTTCCAGCTGCGCTTCATCTTCGCCGAACCTGATCTGATCGCTTGATGCCCGTCCCCCGATCAGCAGTGTAATGGCATCGATCAGGAGCGATTTACCGGCCCCTGTCTCGCCGGTCAGAACCGTAAATCCCGCATCGATGCTCAGATCGAGCTGTTCCAGAACGGCAAAGTTTGATATACGCAGCTCAGTGAGCATCGCTGCGGCGGCAGTATCTAGGCGGTCCCAGCATGTTGGGCAAGCAGTGAGTCGATCATTTCCTTAAATTGGCGCTTCGGTCTGGCTCCAACCAGTTTTTCAACCAGCTGACCGTTTTTGAAGAACAGAATTGTGGGAATACTCATGACCTGATAGCGACCGGCCACTTCTGGATTCTCGTCTGTATTGAGTTTTCTGACCTTAAGTTTCCCGGCATATTCCTGGGCTAATTCATCGACAATGGGCGCCACCATTTGGCAGGGCCCACACCACACTGCCCAGAAATCGACCATGACGAGTTCCGATGCCTTCATGACCTCGGCATCCCAGGTAGAATCTTGCACTTTCAAGGCGTCACCAGCCACGTGTGTTCCCTCCTTCAGAATAATAGACCAAATTTTTACAGCAGGGTATCGTACTCCAGCCCAGTTTTTACTGTCAAATACGCAGATCCACCGGCCAAGGCTACAGACTATCGACGGTTCTGTACTTATCTGGTTCCCACCATCGGCCCATCCGTAGACACCGCTGGTTGCGGCTGGCCATACTGTCCACCAGGGGTATACCAGGGCAACCCACGCTCTCCCCACAGCAACGGAGTAAGAAGAGACCGCATGACGGCCGTTCCAGTATTTTCCGTCCAGCCCAGCCCTGTGAGACTGAGCATGAAGCTGAATTGCTGGCGATCGGGAAATTGTAAGTAATAAAATCCCGCCGACCAACACTTGCAGGGGTTTTGATAGAGCGCGACCACATCGTATTCCGGGCTTCTTCCTTTTTTGACATCGTAATAGCCCTTGGCGCCGACGGTCCATCCCCACGGAGTGCGGAATGCGCCGGCCGCCGTCACAAACTGAATCTCTCCTGTCGGCGCATAGACTTCATTGAACGAAATGGGATTCCAGACATCGCCTCGTCTCACACGAGTGCCCTCTCGGGAATAGCGCTGCCCGACTTCAATATACCAGTTGGTCCCCTGTTGCACTCGAAGGTCGGTGTTAACCTGACTGACCGTTCCTTGATAGGGGTCAACGACAGCATCGACGGTCAGATACTGATTGATCGAAGGCCGAGTCCCTCCCCCTACAAGCCCTGCGCTGCGATCGAATCCTGCCGCACCCAACTGGGAACGAACCGCATGCGGCTGATTATTGCCGATGACCGCCCGCAGCCAAATATCGGAAAATCGTCTACCATCAATAGCAACCGTAGCCGGTTGAAGGGGTTGCGTGACCGACCCCAATAGCGGGTCCATACCTGGAGTAAAATCCCGCGCTCTGCTCTGCTCGGCCCCCACATGGTAACTCTGCGCCACAGTCAGGTCCAGCCAGTTGAACGCTTGGCTCGCGCCTTGTTCCAGCACACGGCTTCTCAAGGCATAGGTGAGAAGATTCTTCTTCGGCAAGTCATCCACTTGGTCGATCAATGTCAATGCCGATTGATCCGTCCCCGGCACATATTCATACGTTGCCGACGGTTCGATCGTATGCAGAAACCCTCCACCCTGCCCCCAGCCAAAACGCCGCGTCAACTTCGATGTGGCATCCACCCCAAGCCAGAAGGTTTCCCGATGCTGCGTCGCCGTCTCATATGCGCCTCTGCTGTAATAGACCTCGCGAAACTTGGCCTGCGGCCTGATGCCGACCACATGACCTAAATTGATCACCTCGGTAGCGATGCCGGGAACGACATCCACGCGATTGAGTGTAAATCCCCGTTCCCGATAGAAGTTGACGAAGCTGCCCTCCATGCCGAACAGCACCGGCGAATTGAACAACGAGACATCAGGCAAGCTGTAGCCGGTTTCCGGAAGACGTTGAAACGTGTCAGTCCCACCGGCCTGCAACGGTTGGAGATAGCGGCCCAACAAATAGAGATTTCCGTACGGCAACCGTTGCATTGCCAAGAGGTTGGATTCGTTACTCGGCGATGCCCGCAGCGTCCCTGAATTGCTCAACTGCTGAAAATAGTTTGGATCGGTGACGAAATTGACGTTGGTCCGAAGAAGAAGTGTCTCCGAAAACATCTGGGTATGGCTCCCGCTAAAGGCTGCGCGCGCCTTTCTCGCATCTTCTCCTGTTGCGGCCACTCCCGCCACGTCCGGCAACTCCGTCTGTTGCAGATAACTGACATGCCACTGTCCACGCGATCGCCGATCCAAGACATATCGATAGTCAAAATCCGATCCGTAGCCCAACTGGCTGTAATACTTGGGGGCAACCGTCAAATCTTGGCTGGGGTTGATGGCCCAAAAAAAACTTCCTTGCGCATGTAGGCCAAAACGATTGTCATAGGTGATGGAGGGAATCAGAAACCCTGTCTTCCGCTTCGTCAGCGGGTAGGTCATCGCGGGGAGAGGTAGCATCGGCACATCGTTTACACAGAGCCACGCTCCTTTAAACGCCAGCGCATCCCCCAGCGTCAGATCAAGGTCTTCATACTTCAGACGCCATGCGGGCGTTTCACCCTCCTGCGCATCGCAATTCGTAAAACTGCCCTCCTTGGCCCGGTAGTGATATTCAGAGAACCGTTGTAGCAGCCGGCCCGACACCGAGGAGTTCGTGGAGGGAGCGAACAGTCGGCCATGGGTTACCACGCCGCCTTCGGTATTCATATTCAAATCCAGCCGTTCAGCCGTTACATCGGTTTGAGGGTCTGTCAAATGGACATGGCCGGTGGCGGTGACGATTCCGGGCAACGATTGAATCGTGACATGGTCTGCCGTGAGCGTGATCGCGCCATGCCGAACCACAACCGATCCGTCAGCCTCATACACTTCTTGATCTTGCCGATAGTCCAAACGCGCCGCGGTAATATCGATCGGCGGAGAACCGGACGATGAGTTTCCGGTTCCGACCTGTTTCGTAGCAGCCCAGGCAGCGAGAGGAACGCAGCTGAACAGTATGACCAGTACCAGACCACGCCGCATGGAGCCCCACAGACAAGGATCTACCATGCTAGCCCCGAATGAAGGACAGCCCACAGCCACGCACCGCGGCCTTGATATCACCCAGCAGCATGAGCGATCCGGTCACACAGATAAGATCCTGATCCGCCGCTCGTTGCTTCGCCGTCCGCAGAGCTTCGACGGGCTGCGGCGCATCAAAGACCGGCTTCTGCCAGTCCGCTAGAGCCAGACGAAGCTCTTGGACCGTGGCAGATCGGCTCAGGGCCGCTTGCGTGAGTATGACCTCGGAGATGAACGGCAACAGCGGCGCAATGAATTCCCGATGATCTTTATCCCGCATCATACCCCACAACAGAATAATATGGGCTTCCGGATGGCGCAGAAGAAACTCCTCCAGATACCGGCCCAAGACGACGGCCGCGGCAGGATTATGCGCTCCATCCAAAAGCAGCCGCGGATCTTCATCCATCAGTTCCAGCCGCCCCTCCCATGTAACGGATTGCAGCCCTGTTCGCACCGCGGACTCATCGACCCGCGCTCCGACTTCGCCGGACGCTTCGAGCAATGCAAGCGCGCAGGCGGCGTTATCCAGCTGATGCCGTCCGGAAAGAGCGCATCGAAGCCCTTCAAACACCCCTGTCCGCCCCCGATAGGTAAAGCAGGCAGGCTCATCTCCTTCGACGGCAAACTCCTCTCCTAGTCTCCACAGCGGAGCCGCACGCTCCGCTGCGATCTGCCGCATCACCGTACTGGCCTCCGGCCCCATTCTCCCGATTACGACGGGCACAGCAGATTTGATGATACCCGCCTTCTCAAAGGCGATAGCCGTTTCAGTCCGCCCTAAATACTCCTGATGCTCCAACGCGATCGTGGTAATCGCGCAGGCGATCGGCTCAACAACGTTGGTGGCATCAAACCGCCCTCCCAACCCGACTTCCAATACCGCGATATCGACCTCCGATTCCACAAAGTATCGTAATGCCATGGCGGTCGTCACCTCAAAAAAAGTCGGAGTCAACCCCAGCGGTATCGCCGTACGCACCAGATCGACCAGACTGGCCAGACGATCGTCCGGAATCATCGCCCCGTTCACTCTGATGCGTTCACGAAACTCAACCAAATGCGGAGACGTATAGAGCCCCACACGCATGCCGGAGGCCTGGAGTATCGCTGCAGCCATAGCGGCCGTCGATCCTTTACCGTTGGTGCCCCCGATATGCAGGATACGCAGCCTACGTTCCGGACGGCCGATCGCATGGAGCAACGATGTCATCGGCTCCAGGCCAAGCTTGATCCCATGCTTCTGAAGCCCGTAGAGATACTCAATGGCGGCGGGATAGGTCATCCACAAACCGGAAGGATCGTGAAGACTAAAAATGACCGACGAGGGTGCTGACCGTTTCTTTCAACTGCTTACGTTCGACGATCATGTCGATCATGCCATGCTCCAGAAGAAACTCAGCCCGCTGGAACTGATCCGGCAACTGCTGCTTGATCGTCTGTTCAATGACGCGGGGACCGGCAAACCCGATCAGCGCCTTCGGTTCCGCAATAATGACGTCGCCCAACATCGCCACACTGGCCGTGACTCCGCCGAACGTGGGATCAGCCAGGATCGAAATGAAGGGCAGTTTGGCCTCGCCCAACTTAGCAACCGACGTCGAGGTCTTGGCCATCTGCATCAGGGAAAGAATACCTTCCTGCATACGCGCGCCGCCCGAGGCTGTCACCAAGATGACCGGTCGTTTCCGCTCCAGGGCCCGGTCGATGGCACGGCACAGCTTTTCTCCAACGACCGATCCCATGCTCCCGCCCATAAAGCTGAAATCGAAGATGCACAACACCACCCAGTTCCCATTGATCATGCCTTCGCCGATCACCAGCGCATCTTTGCGGCCCGTTTTTTCCTGTTGGGTTTTGACACGCTCCCGATAGGGCTTGGTGTCATGGAACATCAACGGGTCTTGGGCCTCCAGATCGCTGTCCCATTCCTTGAACGTACCCAAATCGACGAGCAGACCGATCCGTTCCATGACGGAAATGGGAAAGTGGTAGTCGCACTTCGGACAGACCTTGTTGTTACGATCGACTTCCTTGCGATAGACGATTTCCCGGCAGTGATTGCACTTGAGCCACATCCCCTCACTGCCTTTGGATCGTGGAGACGCCACCGGCTCAGCAGTCTTTTCCTTTTTGAACCAGGCCATAATCCTATCCTCGTTCGGTGTTTAGTGCGGCCACGGACAGCCGTCAATAGGGTGCAGAATAGCACAGCATTCCCCGCGGCGCACGTGCAAATCCTCTCACTGGAACGCAACGCGCGACTCACTCTCCCGTGGATGCGAACAGCAGCTTCACCAACATCCATACACCCACCCCTACGCTAGCCACGCCGGCAAATCCTTGGAGCCCGAGAAACAGGGGGCGGCTAAACGAAAGGGAGCAGACAAGCGGGAGACTGATCGTCAGACCGATGGCCATCATACCAGCAATCGACCCCACACCGAAGACAGCAATGGACAAAAGTCCTGGGCCCAGCTCCTGAGTTGTCGCAAGAATGATCAGCATCAACGCCGCCGATCCAGCCAGCCCATGCGCCATACCGATACAGAGAGGACGAACCAAGTCGCTCAGCCAGTGCCGATGGCGATGATCATCCTGCCGTTGATGACTGTGGAGATGAACATGGGCATCGCCATTGTGCTGATGGCTATGCAGGTGCCAGCGCTCACGGCACAGCTTCACAGCGAGGCTTCCTCCCAGCACAATCAGCAGCACTCCCACTCCGGACTCGGCAATGAGTTCGAACTGCGGTGGGATGTGAATTCCTAAGGCCAGGACGACTGCTCCTACAATCAGGAGCGTCAAGGTATGGCCAACCCCCCACCATAATCCAACGGCGCTAGAGGCCCGAAGGGAGGGTCGTTGGGCCAGTACCGTCGAAACCGCGGCAAGATGATCGGCATCGAGCGCATGCCGCAACCCGAGCAGAAATCCAAAACCTAAAATCGTGAGGTGTGAAGGATCGCTCATATCGTTGTGTGCTGGAGTTCAGATCGAGGCTGAGCCTTCTGGAAGCCAGGAGATCTTGTTGTCACCCTCCCCGCGCGTGCATTTCAAGATGTGGATCTTCCCGCAACCGTTCGATATCAATCAATCCACCGGCACGAAGCCCGGTCTTTTCTAAGGCCTTCCGTTCTTCCGCGCCACGATCCAGGCGGGCAGTCCAACCGGACCGAATCATCTCCCTCATGTGCTCAGGACTTGCGCCCATACGAAGCGGCTCACGCAAATCCCTCCCCGATGCCGCATAGAGGCACAGATACCACAGCCCATCGGCCGTGACACGGCTGCGGTCGCATTGCGCGCAAAACGGCATCGTCGTGGAGGGAATAATTCCAAAGCTCGTGCCGTCCGGCAAAAGAAACCGCTGTGCCGGTGCGGAGCCTCGTTCCGGCACCGGCGTGATCACGCCATACTGCCGGCTCAGTTCCTCAAGGATCACCTCACGAGAGAGCACTTTATCCATGGCCCATTCGTTAGCCCCGCCCACATCCATATACTCGATGAAGCGCACCTCGGCCTGATACTGCCTGGCAAACTCAATCAACGCAACCAATTCATCGTCGTTAAATCCACGTATCGCAACCGTATCCAGTTTGAGTTCGGCAAATCCTGCTTTT
>SXPO01000049.1 GCA_005793285.1 Nitrospiraceae bacterium | reverse complement strand
GTGGAATAATTTCATCGACCTCTTGGACTTTCCCGGACACATGCCGATCAATCGAATGATTCGGCACCTGCTCTTCGGACCGCTGGAGGACCGGGCGGTTCCGTATGTCGGCGCGTTGATCGGAGGAACAATTCCAGGCCGAGATGCCGATTCCCCAGGCTATCTCTACGGAGGGCAGGTCGGAGTCCGATTCCCTGTCGCGCGAGGGTTTTCGGTAGATATGGGCCTCCAATACTCGCGCTTCGAGATCGACTTCAAAAACAAGTCCGATTTGTCGCAACAATGGCTCTTTACAATCGGCGTGCGATTTTAAGCGGCATGAGTATCGCCAGATTCATCATGGGTGCGCAATTGATCTCGCGGCTCCTTGGTTTGAAGACAGGCGGCAGACGATACGCCACGCCATGTATGATGGTGCTTGGATTCTTTCTGCAAGGGTGCGGCCTCCTCTTTGACGCGGTCGAGATGGTACACCCTCTTACCCGTGATGAACTGTCGGCGATCTGTGATCGCGGGCAATTGCGCGTGGGTATTTCCGTCGAACCGTTCCGTCCCTTTGTGTTTCCAGCCGTCTATACCGACGAAGGTGTTCGGGTGACCGGCCTCGATGTCGAACTGATCCGCGAAGTGGCCGACGCGCTGATCGTCCAGTGCGGCGGGCAGAAACGCATCGTGCCCACGTTGCACTTGACCAGATTCCGTGATCTCTTCATCGGACTGAATGAAGGGCTGTTCGATCTTTTTGTCTCGTCGTTCAGTGGAAACATTCCCGGCGGAACCCCCTCAGGCCTGTGGTCGTCCATTCCGTATTTTCATGGCGGCGGGGTTGGCGCCATGACTCGCGACCCCCAAATAGCCGAGAACGTCCGATCGCAGCTTCGCAAGCAGGCCCGACGCGCCGATACACTGGCGGCGATTCAGGAAGGGCTATCCGGCTTGACAGTCGCCGTGCAAAATCGAAGAACCCCTCATCTCTACGCCGAGGCCAATCTTCGGAGTATCCGGTTGTTGGTCTGTGATTCGCTCCCCGCCGCGGTGGAAACGAAGGACCCGCGCATCGACGTCATTTTGACCCAATACCCCATCCTCCAATATGTGACCAAGCGCGTCTGGCCTGACTGGCAGCTTCTTGAACGGCCGGACGGATCACCCTTGATCCTCTCCCGAGAATCCTTTTCCATCGTCACCGGTGAAGAAAACAGGCGCCTGCAGTGGTTCCTCAACAACTTGCTGTACCGGTTGGAAGAATCAGGGCGCCTGGCACAGATGCGAACGCGCTGGTTCGAGGAGGACTATGCACCGGCCAGGCGGGCGGCGGCGGAAGGGCTGCCGTTTGAAATCTCGAAAGTGCCGGAGCATTATGACCAGGGTCACTGCCGTGCAGCGAACACAAAATGATCCGAAATAGACCGATTCTCAAAGCTCGCGCCTTGTCATTCATCTTTCTCAACCTGGCGTGCGTACTCGTATGGTCGGGCATCGGCTGGGCACAGGTCCATCGAACAGAGAACGAACACACCGCTCACTATCTGGCCACCCTCCTCAATGTGGGACGCCTTGTCGTCGAGCGCAATCAAACGCTGATCAATGATCCCCGGAAAGGCGACAAGGGATTTACACCGGAGGCCTTTGAACAGCAAGCGGTCGAGGAGTTTCTTCACCAAACTGCGATCGATCTGAACCGCCTCCCCTCTGATCTTCCCTCTCTGGCAAAAGCGCAGTTGCCGCTCCTGCTCCAGTCAAGCAAAGAGGTCGTGGCCGATGCGCAATTCGTGATTAATCAACGCGGCATTGGATATAAAAACTTCATCCCGGCCACGTTCGGCAGCCAGGCCGCTCGAAAGTTCTCCAATCGCTCTCATGTGAAAATCAAGCAAACCGCCCTCAATCCTAGAAATTTGAAGAACACGCCTGATGCCTATGAAGAACAGGTGCTGAACCGCCTGGCTGCGCAACCGGCCTTGCACGCTCCCATCACCGAATGGATCGACGATGGAAAGACCTTAAGAGCCTTGACCCCGATCTATTACTCGCAGGATTGCTTGGTCTGTCACGGCAACCCCAAAGGAATGTTGGATATCTCCGGCTATCTTCGGGAGGGCGCCCAGGAAGGCGATCTTGCCGGCGCGATCAGTATTCAGATTCCTGCGAACAGTCCGTAGCCCGCGTGCCCAAGAGTAGAGCAGAACACCTTGTCAACCGAGAACAGGCTCGACCCGAACCCATCTGCCGTCCTTACAATCGCTGGGGGGACACTCCACCGTAGCCTCAGTCTCTGGAACAGCCTCACCATCGGCTTCGCGACCGTCTCGCCCGTGGCTGGGCTGTACGCCATCATTGGCGTGCAAACGGTGGTAACAGGCGGCGGTTGGTTCGCGGCGCTGGCACTCTGTCTGGTGATGCAGCTGCTGGTGGCGACCGTGTATGCGGAGTTGTCCTCGCAGATTCCGATTGCGGGAGGCGCGTACAAATGGGCGAGACAGCTCGGGGGCGCCACCGCCGGTACCTACGCCGGCTCCATCTACGTCAGCTCCACGATCGCGATGCTCACCACGACCGCCTACACCGGTGGTGTCTGGTTAGCGATTTTCTTCGGATCAGGAAGCGGAACAGGAGTTACACTCGTGATCTGGGGCGCGGTGTTCTTGCTGCTCTGTACCGTCCTCAACCTGGTCCCTGTCACGATATTCAAGTTCCTGATTGCCCTGGGTGTCTACGCGGAAATCGTCGGCTCGTTCGGTGTTGCGCTGCTGCTGTTCTTCTTTTTCCGGCAGCATGGGTTGCCCGAACTATTCGCGCATCTCGGAACAGGAACCGCCCCCGGCCAGACCGCAGCCTTTCTGGCGGCACTGGCTATTTCCGGTTGGGCGTTCATCGGCTTTGATGCCTGCTCGACCATCGCCGAAGAAACTCGTGAGCCCAAG
>SXPO01000048.1 GCA_005793285.1 Nitrospiraceae bacterium | reverse complement strand
TATGGCGGAGTATGCGACTGCGCTGAAACTGGGCACGACCGGCCTGGTGCTGCAATTGATCGAAGAGGGCCATGCGCCGCGCGATCTTGACCTCAACGAGCCGGTCGAGAGCTTGCAGGAGATTTCTCAGGATCAGGACCGACAGTGGCTTGTCCAGCTGCAATCGGGCAAGACGATTTCAGCGACCGATATTCAGGAGCAGTTCTTGGCGGCGGCGCAAATCCATTGCCGGGGGCAAGATGAGGAGACCGATTGGGTCCTCGATCAATGGGAGGCGGTGCTTCGAGACTTGCGTGGAGACTATGCCAGGCTGGTGGGGCGGGTCGACTGGGCATCAAAATTATGGTTGTTGGAATCGTACCGGGAGGCAGAGCAGGCGGAGTGGCAGGACCCCATGTTAAAGAGTCTCGATCTTGAATACCACAATTTGAACCAGCAGAAGAGCCTTTATTATGGGTTGCTGCAGGAAGGCCGCGTGTCTCGCCTTATTACCGACAGCGCGGTGACTATTGCCGCAGACCATGCGCCCAAGAATACTCGCGCCTTTGGGCGGGGCGAACTAGTGAAACAGCTGCTGGCTGGTGGATCTCTTTCCGAACCGGACGAGCCAAGACCGGATGAACGGTTCTTCCCCGCGTATGTCATCAACTGGTCAGTCTTTCAGGTACGAGGGCGGGCTCCTTTTCCTATGCCAGACCCCTTCAGGACCTATATCCAGGACGTTCGATCCCATCTGCATGGCCTGACGATTTGAGCCCTTGTCTCGTCAGTAATTTTCCGACTGCTTCGTTCGCCGGCTGTACTGGGTCCGGCACAGTCGGTCTTACTCACGTATGCTCCCGTAAAAACTCCACGATCCGATTCTCCGCCCAATAGGGATCTTCTCCGTTTCGGCTTCCGTGAAAAAACCCGCAATGGCCTCCATGGCGAGGTGCGACGACGCGGATCGTTGAATTTCGCTGAATCAGTGGAATCGTGAACATCGAGTAGGGAATGAAGGGATCGTCTTGCGCGGTAATGATGAGGGTGGGAATTGCGATGGAACCTAACACATGGCGCGCGCCGGCTCGGTTGTAATAGTCGGCGCCGTTTCGATAGCCTCCGTCATGAGCCGTATAGACATCGTCGAATTCACTGATGCATGCGATAGAATCGAGTCGTGACAGATCCCATCTGCCAGGAAAGAGTGCGGCTTTGCGGCGCAGCCTGGTTTTTAAGTTCATAAGAAAATGTTTGTGATAAATCCAGTTGCGCGGCTGCTCCAAAGCTTCGGCGCATCGCGTTGGGTCAATGTTCGGGCAGACAGTAAGCGCCCCTGCCAGCGCCGGCTGGGATGTACCCAATTCACCGGCAGCCTTTAAAACAAGGTTTCCACCCATCGAATAGCCAACCAGCCAAATTCGATTGAGTCCGTCCCGTTGAGCAAGCTCAGTGACGACGGCGCGATAGTCTTCGCTGAGGCCGCTGTTATAGAGAGTCGGTGTCAGGTGTTCGGTCCCGCCGCAGGTACGTTGATTCATGCGAATGACACTGAATCCTGCTCGATAGGCCTTTGCTGCGATGCCGAGCATGTACCTCGATTCGCTGGAGCCTTCTAGACCATGCACTAACACTACTGTGGGAAAGGCTGTCCGATTATCTTGCCAATGGCAGAATCCGAGCAGCTGGGTATCGGATCGCGTAGCAAAGAAGCGTGGCTCTTGCGGGATTGCTCCTAGCGAGAGGTCTCGTGGCCAGTACCGAGGTACCAATGTCATGAGATGCGCGTTGCGCAGGAATAGCGGCGGTTCAAATGGAATTGCGACACCCATGCGCTATCTTAAAATAAAAAAGGCTGTTGTTCCTATAGGAACAACAGCCTCCATCAAAAGTGGCTCCCCGGGCAGGACTCGAACCTGCGACCAGCCGGTTAACAGCCGGCTGCTCTACCAACTGAGCTACCGGGGAACGAAGGGTCAATCAAAAGCGAAGCGTATTCTAGCAAATGGGGATGCCGAGGGGAACGACTTTTTAAACGTCGAAATCTTCGGTCTCGTCCTCATCGGAAGTGGCATCCGTGTTGCCTTTGGCCATGGCAGCATAGTGTTTGGCCCAGGTGAGATACAGGTTGCCGCTGTCCCGCATCGTATCAGCCGCTTGGACGAGTTTGTCTACCAGCTCCGGGTCTTTCCCGGTCGATTGAATGATCGCTGCCTGCCGCTCGATGGCTTTGGGGTAGAGGGTGATCAAGCCTGAAATCTCACTGAGTAGTTCGTCGATTGTATTATCTTCGTTTTCCATTGGCCCCCCTCGTGCCCAAGAAAAAAACCCCATAGCGCGAACGCCATGGGGTTTTGCGAGTGTTAGCCCGCGATTACTTATCCCTGGTAGGCTTGCCCCAGCGCCGCCGACTCACCCTTCTTGGTCATCAGCTGCCCGGTGGCGCTGACGGCCTGCATGGTAATGGCAAAGTGTTTGGCAGCGTCACAGACGATCACGCAGAGTTCACAACCTTTGCAGCGATCGATAATGACCTCCGCCACCATCTTGCTGCTGTTCAAGTCCAGGCAATTGGCTTCCGGGCAATACATGATGCAGAGTCGGCAGCCCTTTTTGGCGGTACACTTTTCGTCGATGACCTGCGCTACGTTATACATGCAAGGGGTTCCTTCTTCTCTTAAGCCGCGACAGCAGGATTTCCGATACGCAACTCAATCTTGTTCTTGTCGGCCCATTCGCTGGCGATTTCGTAGGCCGCCTTCACGGTTGCCAAGTTTTTGGCCAACAGCATTTCCTTCTTGGCGAATTTCTTCTTGATGGCCTCGTCCAAGGAGGCGGTTCCTCCGGAGGCCACGAATTTCTTTCCAAACCGTTCTTGGAGGGCGCCGTCGAGGGATTCCATCGAGACGCACTTGGTAATACCTGAGACGGAACCGATCATCGCCATATTCGTCGAGAGTTCGGTGCCGGCCACTTCAATGGCCAACTCGGTGCCCGCGATATAAAACACCGCGACGTTCAAGTCCTTGAGCCGTTCTACGTCGTCATCAGACAGCAATGGCTGGTCGGAATTGATGACAACCACGCCGCCTTCTTTTACGCCGGAATAAAAGGGCATGGTATAGCTTTTCCCCATGGTGATGACTTGGGGGTGAAAGACCTGAATGACATCAGGGAATACCAATTCACCGCGGTCATAGATCCGCTCGATGCCGATGCGGCAATAACTCTCTGCCGGCGCCATGCGCTTCTCTGCGCCAAAGAACGGGTTGGAGATCGAAAACTTACCATCGCGGTTGGCAGCCATGGCCAAGACGTGCGCGGCTGTGACCGCGCCCTGTCCCCCCAAACCTGACATCCGGATATTCAATCGTCTCTTAATCATAGGTCTGCCTCCGGTCTGACTACGCTGATGCCTGGCTCGCCAGCTGCTTGGCGGCCGCTTTCCGTTCCTTGTCCTTCGCCGCTAATTCGGCGAGCAATTGCTTGGCCGGCTCACTGACGTATTCCTTGTAGGCGAACCGCTCGGTCGGCTTCTCTGAGTCGCGCATCTCTTGCAAGCCTTCCATGCTGTTCTTGCCGATCTCTAGGATACAGGGCGTGTAGAGCTGCAAGTAGGTCGGGCCGATCTCGCGGGCCACATGGACGGCGTTACGGATGACCTTTTCGACCAGCGATGGCTTGCTGACCGTGCAATTGACGACATAGTGGCAACCGGATTCGCGGGCGATCTCAGGCAACCGCACCTTGTCGAATAGCTTCCCGACCGGGGCCATCTTGGCCACGAAACCCTTTTGCATCAATCCGCTTTCCTGACCGCCGGTATTGGCATAGAGCTCGTTATCGAAGCAAATCGTCGTGAACTTCTCCTGTCTGAACCAGGCTTGCAATGTCATGTCCAAGCCGATGTCGACTGTCGCGCCATCGCCGGCAAGGACGACGACATCCTTGACGCGGCCAGGGAAGCGGACGCTCAAGGCGCGCTTCAGGCCGGACGCGATGGCGTTTTGGTTGCCGAACAGGGAGTGGATATTATGTACTGCCACCATTGGGAACACTAAACTGGTGCAGCCGGTGGAGCCGACCATGACGGTGTCTTCCGGGTTCGGGAGCGAGGCTAAGATGTAGCGGAAGGCCATGGACTCAGGGCAACCAGCGCAGAGCGAATGTTGCTCGATGAGTTCCTTGGAGGAACCGATGTCTTTCCAGCCACGATCTTCCTTGCCGTAGGTGGCGCTCTTCACGAGATCCTGATAGTCCGACGGCATGATGTCGTACAGGTCTTCAGAGATTTGAATACGCTCTTTGCTCATTAGGGCCTCCTCAGGGTCGCTCACGGGAGCGACCCGGTTCAAAGTCAGTGCTGATCAGCTTCCACGACCGGCCAGGGAGAAGGACTTCATCCCGAGGGTCGTCTTGATTTCGGACACGATAATTTCAGGTGGCATTGTCATGCCGCCGCAGACATGCGGGCCAGCATGGACGCGATGCGGGTTCGGGACGGTGGCGCGGATTTCTTTGGCCAGCCAGCCGGTCACATTAAACTCCGGCACGAAGATATGTTTCGCGTTCTTCGTCGCTTCGCGGATTTCATCTTCCGGCCAGGGACGCAGCGTCTTTACCTTCACGAGTCCGCAACGTACGCCTTCTTCTTCCAGGAGGCGGATGGCTTCACGGCCTTGCGACACGGCGGTACCGGAAGCCACGATCAGGACCTCTGCATCCACGTTTTCTGTATCGATGAGGCCGTTCAGCCAATGGATGGAGTGCTTCCGCGAGCGTTCGATCGCAGCCCAGATTTCTTGCTGCCAGCTTGCGTGGGTTGCATAACTGATGTAGTTGCTCTTCATTACGAATGGGTCGCGCATCATGCGGACCGGCGGGCATTCCATGTCCATGCAGGGCACCGGCGAGCGATAGGGGTCGTATGGCGGCAAGCACATGTCAGCCGGCGTGAGGTTCACGACGTCTTTCGTGTGCGTCACAAAGAACCCGTCGCAGCAGAGCGCGAGAGGCAGATGCACATCCGGCTCTTCCGACACCATGTAGCCCTTGAGAATCCAATCGAAAAAGTCCTGTGCGGTTTCCGCATGCCAGACGAGCATGCCGGTATTCAGCAGGTAGGCGATTTCGAGCGTGTCCGGTTGGATCGAAAGCGGCGAGTTGATGCCGCGGCAGGTGACGATCATTTGAATCGGCAGCCGCGAGCCAGCCCACATCGGGAAATTTTCCATCGCGCGCATTGTGCCGGGGCCCGCCGTCGTGGTGAACACCCTGGCGCCGCCGAATGCCGCGCCGGCGCATTGCGACATGACGGCAAACTCACTCTCACCGCGGAAATAGTCGCCGATATACCCTTCTGCGAATAATTCTCCGATCAGCGCTGCTGCTTCCGATTGCGGAGTAATCGGGTAGGCGATCATGACATCGCAGCTTGCTCGGCGAACCGCTTCCTTGATGACCTCGGAACCCGTAAAGAACGACGGGGTCCTCTGAGCTTCATACATCAGTTTCCAGGGATCAGTGTACGTTTGTCCCTTTTTATTCTGTGTTCCGATAACTGAGGGGTGGGTAGCCATGGATCCAGCCTCCTTTTTTGCTTGAGCCTCCGGCTTATCAGCTGGAAGCTCCGTTCTTGGCTGTTTCCAGCCGTGGTTGGACCGTTCCTTTCAACCGCTTGATCGTATCGGCCAGTTTCATGATTTTTTCGACTGATGCGTCGCGGAACGACAGCATCGCATCTTCGTGGCCCGCTTGCGCGCACATGGCGATCGTATAGCACGAGGTGCCACCACGGATAATTTTCAGCGACAAATTGGCTTGATGACAATGGACACCGACAAACATACAGCAGTCAATTTTATTGTGCCAGATCGTCAGATTCGGGTGGTTGGGATTGATTTCAACCTCCGGATTGATCTTCGGGTACTTCGGTCGATAATCCGGCATAGGGATCAACATCGCCTTTTGGCCTGGTTGGACGCATTCCTTCAAGGTGTTGTATAGATGCCGGATGGCGGTCGCTTTCTTTGCCGCCTTTTCATTCCAGGCCCATAAGACCAGCGGGCCGGGGAAAATCGTCGGCACCTTCGCCATCAAGAATTGCCGCGCGGCTTCCTCGTACGCTTTTTCTTCCGGGGCGATAACGCCGTTGATATGGGCTTCGCCAGGGTTTGGCAACTTGATGCCCATGCTGGCGGCTGCTGGGGGGAGAAAGTGTTCAGGACCTGGGAGCACACGGTACTCGCTCATTGCCGCCTACACTCCGAGTGAAAGGTTGATTTGACTAAAGAATAACGATTTTTCACAGGCTTACTCACCACAATCTAAGCTGTTTCCCACTCTTTCTGCAACCTCGCAGAAGGCCCAGGATGGCGAGCTTTTGGGCTACGGAAGTGGTACAGGTTTAGGCCGATGGGACTAACTCTTTTGCGAGTACTCCAGTTCCAAGACTTCCATGGAAGGTCCTATTATAGGTGGCCCTATCTTGGGTTGTCAAATGATGCCAGGGCGGTTATTTGCAGTGCTGTGAGTAGATAAAATCGAAGAGCATAGTATGGTCAAACCTTGCTAAGGGATCGGTTTGCACGCTTCGACTGATCCGAGCATGCAGGCATGCTCAAAGTCATTCTTTGCCAGGCGTCCTTGGAGTGGTTCACGGTAGAGCGTGGCCCTGGTGAAAAGCGCCCGCATATCTGCCGGCTTGGCCCGAAGCACTGCGCTCAAGTCATCGATTTAGGTAGTGCTTCAGCCGATCAAATGAGGACTGGAGGAGCCGGAAGGTATGAGAAAATCTGGCTAGCAGGGTTTTGGCAACACCTGCATAAACGGATGAACTTCAATCCGCTCAAATATCCCATGCACCATATAGGGATCGTTGCGAGCAAACCGCTCAGCCTCTTCTTGGGTTTCAAAGTCCAGGACCAGCAGGCTTCCGGCCTTATCGGTCAGAGGTCCGGCCAGAATAACCCGCCCTTGTTCGTCCAGCGGTTTCAGGTTGGCTAAGTGGGCGGGGCGGTGGATCTTGCGTTTTGCCTCTCCCTCGGGACCATCGTATCCGATAATGACGAATATCATGTGGGTTAGGCGGGGCCTTCCAAGGGGCAACGGTCTTTATACCCGGTTGTGATTTCATGCCACCAGCGGATCTCTTTTTCACCGAGTTTCCAACATAAATAGACGATCCGGCCGTCACGGACATGCGGAAAATCGCAGAGCCCGAGGTCGATATCTTTAACGACCACCCCCAATTCATGGATCGTGCGAAGATTCGTGCTGATGTCCTGAAGGCTTTTGAC
>SXPO01000004.1 GCA_005793285.1 Nitrospiraceae bacterium | reverse complement strand
GATCGGCGAAAGTGGGGAGACAACGACTGGCATTGACAGTCTATGACAGGCATTGTCATGTATTTTTACTTGACAATTCTCCGACGATCCCTAGAATACGCTCATTATCAGGAGTCTCATGAGTCTACATACCTGCGATGAGATCTGGTGGCACGATGGGGACCGCCCAGAAAAGCGAATTGATGACGGCGACGGAGACCTGCCGTTATCTGAAAATTACTCCGCGTACACTCTATCGCTATTTACAGAGTCGGCAGATTCCCGCCTTCAAGCTTGGAAAAGAATGGCGGTTCGTGCGCTCGGATCTGGAACAGTGGATTCGCGAACGAACCAGAACTGCCCTGTCCTCTTACACTAGGATCTGATCGATGTTTGCCGGCGAATACTTGTGCAAAGTTGATGAGAAGGGACGCTTTATCGTCCCCTCGCCTATCCGCGAGCAAATTGAGGCCGATGGCCAAGCCGTCGTGTTCTTGAAGGGGCCGGAACAGTCTATACTCATCTATTCAGCCAAGGAATGGAAGCAAGTCCTCGAACGGACAAAAATGTCGTTGGACGACGATCAGAGCCGTCTTTTCATGCACTTCGTCGTCTCTGAAGCAGGCACCTCAGACATCGACAAAGCCGGTCGCATTCTCATTCCCGGCCGCTTACGGAAAATGGTGCCGCTCGACGACGATCAGGAAGTGATTTTGGTCGGTCTCTATCACCGTATGGAAATCTGGAACCCCAGCGAATGGCGGCGGTATATCGCCCGCACGGAAGATCGCTACGAACAAAACATGGCCAAGATTCTGAATCTCTTGTAACTTGCTTCATGCCATCATACCGTCGTCGCTCAGGCTCCCGACTTTCCAATCGGCCGGTACGCACGGTCTCCTATAGACCCTCAGCAGGCCAAGAAACCGTTTCCTCCCCACTAGTCTCACAGCCTCTTGACCGGTTCACCCAACCATCTCAATTCAGGACGTCCAAGACCATCAGTAGGCCCCAAGAAATGCCGGCTGGTGCAACCGTGACCACCGAGCGATTGTCGCTGACCCTGCCGGTTCCTCCCAGCATCAATCGCCAGTATGCCACCGTGAACGGACGCCGGCTGCTATCCTCTACCGGGCGCGCCTACAAAATACAGGTGGGACAGCAGGTCTGGATCGCGTTGGCTCAATCGCCTGCGCGGGCCTCACTGATGACTCAGCTTCAATCCGGCCCACTCGCCCTCTCCATCCGCTTCTTCTTCACTTCAGCCCTACGTCGCGACATCGACGGCGGCCTCAAGATCGCTCAAGATGCGCTCTGTGAAGGCTTGGGTGTCAACGATAACCGGATCGTCGAGACCCACCTCTATAAGGACATCGACAAATTACATCCTCGCATCGAAGTTTCCCTGTCCGTCGTTTCCCCTTCTCCCACACCTGCAGCCCGATAACCTCGCAAGTGCCGACTACAGTTGTTGGAAGATGCCGTCGTGGCATCCGGCTATTCATACCGCAACGCATCGATGGGATTCAGCCGAGCAGCTTTATTGGCTGGGTACAGCCCAAAAAACAGCCCAACGGCGATAGAGAAGACAAAGGCAGCCAGCACGGTTTCAGCGGAAATAATGGTCGGCCATCCAGCAATCACGGTTGTCACACGCGCGCCCAGCACGCCGACCACAATCCCCAGACAGCCGCCGACTACGCTGAGCGTCACGGCTTCAATCAGAAACTGTATGACAATGTGCCGCCGCTTGGCTCCCACCGCCATCCGCACACCGATTTCCCTGGTCCGCTCTGTGACCGACACCAAGAGAATATTCATAATGCCGATCCCCCCGACAAGGAGTGACACGGACGCGATGGCAAACAGCATGACGGTCAACGTCTCGCTCGTGCTTTCCTGGACCTTGCCGATATCCACCTGCGTTCTGATCATAAAGTCGTCTTCTTGATCGGGCTGGAGACGATGCCGAATGCGAAGAGCCTCACGAATCTGAACCACTGCAGGCGCCAAGTCCTCCGACCGTTCTGCCGAGGCAAACAAGGCGCCGACTGAGCCCAAGAACTGCGTACCGAAGACTTTTCGTTCTGCTGTGCTGAACGGGATAAAAATAATATCGTCTTGGTCACTCCCTTGGCTCGATTGTCCCTTGGGTGACAAGACACCGATCACGTGAAACGGCACATTCTTGATACGAATGATCGCTCCGACCGGTTCCTCCCCCACATCGAATAAGTTCTCAACTACCGTCTGTCCGACTAGCGCCACACGCGCAGCCGTATCCACGTCCTGCTGCGTGAACGCCCCCCCGCTGCTGAACGACCAGTCTCGAATCGCCAAATAGCTCGGAGAAATACCGTTGACCGTCCCATTCCAGTTCTTATTCCCATTGATGATCTGCATGACGTCCCGCTTGCCCCAACCGGTATCACGCAACAGCGGAATGCGCTTCTTGAGTTCCATGCCGTCCGATATCGTCAATGTGACTGCGCCCCCCTGCCCGCCCCTCACCCCGCTCGTTGTCATGGAACCGGGCAGCACCATAATGACGTTGGTACCCATGCTGGCCACCCGTTGGGCCACGGCGGCCTTGGCCCCCTCTCCGATACTCACCATCGCGATCACCGCTCCGACTCCGATTACAATCCCCAGCATGGTCAATCCGGCCCGAAGCCGATTACGCCCCAGAATGCGAATGGCCGTCAGCACCGTGAGCAGGACGAACGCCAACATCAGGCCTCCGGACGAGACAACGGGACCACCGATCGGGCACGGCGGTCAGTCAAGACATGGCCATCCTTGATCACAATTTCACGTTCGGCGTAGGCGGCAATATCCGTTTCATGCGTCACGAGAATGATCGTGATGCCCTGTTCTTTGTTCAACTGATCGAGAATCGCCATAATCTCCCGGCTCGACTCTGTATCTAGGTTGCCGGTCGGTTCATCCGCTAGCAGCAGAGACGGTGACGCTACTAACGCCCGGGCAATCTCCACACGCTGCTGCTGGCCTCCTGAAAGCTGTGTGGGATAGTGCCCCTCCCGCCCTTGAAGCCCGACACGGCACAGGGCCTCTGTAGCCAATACTCGTTGCTCTCGTAACGAGACTCCCCGATAAAATAGCGGCAGCTGCACATTTTCCAGCGCGCTGGTGCGTGGGATCAGATTGAAGTTTTGAAATACGAATCCGATCTGTCGATTGCGAATATCGGCCAGCTGATCTGCCCGCAGCCCTGCGACATCGACACCATTCAGCCAATAGCGTCCTGTGGTCGGCTGGTCCAAACAACCGAGGATATTCATGAGGGTCGACTTTCCGGAACCTGAGGACCCCATGATGGCAACAAACTCTCCCGAGTCAATCGACAAATCCAGCCCTCGAAGGGCCTGCACCTCGACATCCCCCAGGCGATAGATTTTCCGGATATCCTCACAACAGATGAGCACGGCCATCAGCGGGGCACCCCACTACATCCCACGGCCTGGAGCCGACCGGCGCTGGCCTCCACTACCAAACCCGGGAGGCAATTCGCCGGATCGTCGCTCCCCCCGTACAGTCTCAACCCCTATGACCACCATATCGCCGTCGGCCACTGAACCATCCAGCACTTCTGTTGAAACTCCGTCGGAGATACCAGTGTGAACAGCGAACGGCTCCGGCTCTCCGGTGACACCCAACTTCCAGACCTTTCTTGCCTGTCCCCCAGAATTTGCGGAAGCGTCTCTCGAATAGCTCCCTGCGCCGGCATCAGCTCTGACCGGTTTTCCTCCACTGCTTGCCCCCTCAGCACGTTCGCTCTGTGGCGGACTGAATCGCAACGCAGCATTCGGCACTTTCAAAACTTGACCCTTCTGTGCCACAATGATTGACACATTCGCCGTCATTCCTGGCTTGAGCCGAAGATCTTCGTTATCGACCGCCACAACCACATTATAGGTCACGACATTTTGCACATTAATCGGCGCCAACCGCACTTGTCGAATGACCCCCTCGAACCGCACACCAGGATACGCGTCCACCGCAAAAGCTGCGTCCTTGCCTTCGGTGATCCCGCCGATATCCGACTCACTCACATTGGTATCCACCTGCATTTTCGTGAGATCGAGCGCGATTAAAAAGAGGTTCGGCGTGGCAAAACTGGACGCCACAGTCTGGCCGACTTCCACATTGCGCGCAACGACCACTCCGTCGACCGGCGAACGGATGACGGTATACTTCAA
Source organism: Nitrospiraceae bacterium (assembly GCA_005793285.1). Classification (GTDB taxonomy): domain Bacteria; phylum Nitrospirota; class Nitrospiria; order Nitrospirales; family Nitrospiraceae; genus Nitrospira_D. The sequence goes on along the minus strand of SXPO01000004.1, from coordinate 830 downwards.
TTCCAGATCGGCGGCATTCAGCACCGCTTCAGCCTGCTTCACCTGCGCCTCACTGACTCGAAGTTGCGCCTCGGCGCTTTGGTAATTCGTGAGGGCGACATCCACGTCATTCTGCGATACAAACTCCTGAGCCACCAGCGATTGCACACGGTCCCGCTCGCGCTTGCGCTGCGCAAGATCGGCGTTGGACCGAGCCACGTTTGACCGCGCCATTTCAAGATTCCCGGCTGCTTGATCGCGGCGGGCCTTGAACGGCTCCGGATCGATGGTGGCTACTTTGTCGCCCGCTTTCACCCGTGAATTGAAATCCGCATGAAGGCTCTTGATCATCCCTGAGACTTGGGTGCCGACTTGAACGGAAACCACCGGATTGATCGTCCCAGTCGCGCTCACGATCGACACAACCGAACCGCGCTCAATCGCAGCCGTCCGGTATCGAACCGGCGCCTTTCGCTCTCCATTGAAAAACATGTATCCGCCGATGGCCAGTCCGATGGCAATGACACCGAAGATAATGCCCAGACGTTTCATACCCGCATCCTACACAATGTTTGGAGCTGACGTTACTTTATCAAGAAGTACGGTGTGAATCACCCTGTTGCCAGCGGGACCGCGCCCCGCCTCGATCCAGAAAGAAATAGAACCAGCTAAGAGGTCTGTTCAGGATAACGCTGCCCGTACACAGGGCTTGCCCCTCCGGAACTATCTGGCGAGTAGCTGCTCCAAGAAGGCGGTGGAAATATGGCCTTTTTGGAAATCAGGATCGTTAAAGATCCTGCGATGGAGAGGAATGGTGGTCTTGATCCCTTCAATCACGAATTCATCGAGCG
>SXPO01000047.1 GCA_005793285.1 Nitrospiraceae bacterium | reverse complement strand
GCGTTTGGTGTCGCCGCCGGCAAAGACGCCGTCGAGGTTGGTCATGAAATTGCCGTCTACCTGGACTGCGCCTCGTGGATCGTACGTGACCCCCAAACTGTCCAGCAGCCCGTTCTTGACCGGGCCGGTGAAGCCCATGGCCAGCAGGACTAAATCGACATTCATCTCAAAGTCGCTGTTGGGAATCGGCGTGAACTTGCCGTTCTCGAATGCTACACGATGCGCATGCAGCTTCGTGACATGGCCATCGTGGCCGGTGAACTTCGTGGTGGAAACGCTCCATTGCCGGTCACAGCCTTCTTCATGCGCGTGGGACGTCCGCAATTGCATGGGCCAGAGAGGCCAAGGTGTCGAACCAGCTCGCTGCGGAGGCGGTTCCGGCAACAGTTCAAATTGATGCGCTTCGACACAGCCCTGACGATGGGCCGTTCCTAAACAATCTGATCCAGTATCGCCGCCGCCGATGATGACGACGCGCTTGCCCTTGGCGGTGATGGGGTCCTCGGTGACCGTCAGGCCGGACGTGCGCCGGTTCTGCTGGGTCAGAAACTCCATCGCGAGATGCACGCCTTTGAGTTCCCTGCCAGAGATCGGCAATTCACGCGGCTGTTCCGCGCCCATGGTCAATCCGACCGCATCAAACTGCGCGCGGAGCTGCTCCCCGGTGATGTCCTCCCCGACCGCAACACCGGGCTTGAACTCCACCCCTTCCACCTTCATTTGTTCGAGTCGGCGATCGATCACCCACTTTTCCATTTTAAAATCGGGAATGCCATCGCGGAGTAGGCCGCCAATGCGGTCCGATTTTTCAAACAGCGTGACGCGGTGGCCGGCGCGCGCCAGCTGCTGCGCCGCTGCCAATCCTGCCGGACCGGAACCGACGATGGCGACCGTCTTGCCTGTTTGGACGACCGGTAAAATCGGCGTCACAAGCCCTTCGTTGAACCCGCGATCGATGATGTTCCATTCGAGGATGCGGATCGAGACCGGATCTTCGTTGATGCCGAGCACGCAGGCCCCTTCACAGGGAGCCGGACAGAGCCGGCCGGTGAATTCCGGGAAGTTGTTGGTCGTATGCAGCGCCTTGAGCGCATCGTTCCAGCGTCCGCGATAGACGAGATCGTTCCATTCGGGGATCAGATTGACGACCGGACAGCCGGTGTTGCCCTGACAGAACGGCACGCCGCAATCCATACAACGGGCGCCCTGAACCTTGAGCTTGTCCTCGGAAATGGGCTCGTACATCTCCTTCCAATCGAGCACGCGCAGCTCGATCGGCTTTCGCTTCGGCCCCTCACGGGGGTATTTCATGAAACCCTTCGGATCACCCATCTCTCACTCGTCTTTCGTATCTCGTATCTCGTCGCTCGCATACGCTTCACGAACGACGATTCACGAACCAATTCAGTGCACCGCGCTCGCCTTGCGTTTTCGTTCTTCGAGGACACGCTTGTAATCGACCGGCATCACCTTCACAAACTTGGGCAGGGTCGCGTCGAATGCATCGAGTACCTGCTTGGCCTTGCGGCTGCCGGTATACATAAAATGCTTCGTAATCAGATCATGCAACAGTTGCCTGTCTTCTTTCGCCGAGACCGGCTCCAACTCGACCATGCCGGTATTGCACCGTCCCTGGAACTTGCCGAGTTCGTCCAAGACGAACGCCATGCCGCCGGACATACCTGCGGCAAAATTGCGGCCGGTGCGCCCCAGCACGACGACCACCCCGCCGGTCATGTATTCGCACCCATGATCGCCGGTGCCTTCGACCACGGCGCGCGCGCCGCTGTTCCGTACAGCGAACCGCTCACCCGCCATGCCATAGAAGTAGGCTTCGCCTTGCGTCGCTCCATAGAGCGAGGTGTTGCCGATGAGAATCGTCTCTTCCGGATTGTAGACAACATGTTTCGGCGGGAACACGACGATCTTGCCGCCGGAGAGTCCCTTGCCGATGTAGTCGTTCGACTCACCTTCCAACGTCAGCGTGATGCCTCTGGCGAGGAACGCGCCGAACGATTGGCCTGCCGACCCAGTAAACTTGATTGAGATCGTGCCTTCCGGCAAGCCTTCCAACCCGTATCGCTTGGCGATCGCGCTGGACAGCATCGTCCCGGTCGTCCGGTTCACGTTCCGGATCGGCAGATCGAGCGTGACCTTCTCGCCTTTTTCGATGGCCAGCTTGCACAGCTCGATCAGCTTCCGGTCGAGCACGTCGGCAATCCCGTGGTCCTGCTTCTGTACGCAATGCCGAGGCACGTCCGCCGCGACATCGGGGGCCGTGAGCAGCGGGGTGAGGTCCAACCCCTTTGCCTTCCAATGATCGACGGCCTTGGTGATCTTCAGCTTATCGACACGCCCCACCATCTCGTTGATTGTCCGGAAGCCGAGGCGGCTCATGAGCTGCCTCGCTTCTTCGGCGACGAAAAACAGGTAGTTCACGATATGTTCCGGCTTGCCGTTAAATTTCTTCCGCAGCTCAGGGTCCTGCGTGGCGATACCGACCGGGCAAGTATTCAAATGACACTTCCGCATCATGATGCAGCCTTCGACGATCAGCGGAGCCGTCGCGAATCCATATTCCTCCGCCCCCAGCAGCGTGGCGATCACGACGTCACGCCCCGTCTTCATCTGGCCGTCGGTTTCGACCCGAATGCGGCTGCGCAGATCATTGAGCACCAGCGTCTGGTGCGTCTCCGCCAAGCCCAATTCCCAGGGCACGCCGCCGTATTTGATGGAGGAAAGCGGCGACGCCCCGGTGCCGCCCGAATCGCCGCTGATCAGCACTTTATCTGCGTGGGCTTTCGCAACCCCCGCCGCGACGGTGCCGACGCCGACCTCCGACACGAGCTTGACCGACACGGCGGCATCCGGATTCGAATTCTTCAAATCGAAGATCAACTGCGCCAAGTCTTCGATGGAATAGATGTCGTGGTGAGGCGGC
>SXPO01000046.1 GCA_005793285.1 Nitrospiraceae bacterium | reverse complement strand
TGAACTCTATGCCTCGCGATGGGGCGTGCATTGCATCGCTGCGGAGGATGGCGCGAAAGCCCTGGCTCTTTTGCGTCAGGCGGCAGGAGAGGGCCAGGCCTGCGACCTGGCGGTCATCGATATGCGGTTGCCAGGCATGGACGGTCTGAAACTGGCAACCGCCATCAAGGCCGATCCCCTGCTCGCGCCGACCAAGTTGATCCTCTTGACCTCTCAGGGGCAGCGCGGCGATGCCAAGGCCGCGCAGGCAGCCGGCTATCGCGCTTACCTCACGAAGCCGGTGCATGCGCCGGAACTCTACGACTGCCTTGCGGCGGTGATCAAGCAAGCTGCACGGCCCAGTCGCAACGGAGCCTCTTCTGTCGACAAAGTTTTCCCTCCGGAACTGGTCACCCGCCATAGTTTAGCCGAGCTCAACGTCCACACAATCCCGCGGGTGTTGCTGGCTGAGGACAATATCGTCAATCAAAAGATCACCGTGCGCATGCTGAAAAAACTGGGCTATCGTGTGGACCTTGCGGCGAACGGTTTGGAGGTTCTCGAAGCCTTGACGCGCATCCCCTATGCGGCGATTTTGATGGACTGTCACATGCCTGAGATGGACGGATTCGCCGCCACGAGAGAAATCCGCAGACGCGAGGCGCTGACCAATGGGGCAGACGCATTAAACGAAAAGTCTCTGCCCATCATTGCCTTGACAGCCAGTGTTCAGCGGGAGGATCGCGACCTCTGTATCGCTTCCGGCATGAACGACTATCTGAGCAAGCCTGTGACGCCCTCAGTATTGGCAGAGGTGCTGGCTCGCTGGATCAAGGCGGCGCCCTCGATCTCCGGCTCAATGGACGACCATCCGTTGCCGGCCGCCTCCGGGGAGAGCGCAGGCTGAGACATTCCAAAGCTCAGTTTGGCGAACGTTCGAATCGTCCGTTGTGGCTACATTCGTTGTAGCAGTAAGGAGCAGGCACGATGTCCATTCTCATTGTTGAAGATAACCCGGTCAATGCGAGGCTGCTTTCGCTCATGCTGCAAGCTCACGGGTACCAGACTCTGATGGCAGGCAATGGCAAGGAAGCCCTGGAGATGGTCGAGAGCACACCGGGCATTCAACTGATTATCACCGACTATATGATGCCGGAAATGGATGGGCTGGAGTTCGTCTCACAGGTCAGGGCCTTGCCGGCTTTTAATCAGGCCCCCATCGTGATCGCGTCGGCTCATGCCGATCTTGAAACCATCAAACGGGTGCAGGGCTTAAACTGCGATGGCTTTCTGGTTAAGCCGATCGATAAAAAAGAGCTGATCAAACGAGTGGAGCATCTTTTGAGATCTCAGCCGATCACCTTGCTGGGCACACACAAAATCATGGACCGGTTGGGCATCGGAGTGATGGAATATAACGAGCTGGTCCAGACCTTCGTGGCGCAACTGACCGCCACCATTCCGATTGTGGCGTTGGAGCAAGAAGACTCGGAGGCGCCGATCTCGGATAGTCTTAGCCGGCTGCTTAAGGAACTGGCAGAAAGCGCAGCCATGCTGGGTGCCGATAAATTCGTTCTGCTTTACGGGAAATACAAGGGAGGCATCCTGCCGGCCCGCTCGCACTGTGCGGCGCTGCTGAAGGCGATTCAAGAATTAGAAACTACGTTGCTCTCTTATCTCGATTCGCAGCCGAAACTCGCCGTGAGGGACTGAGGGGTATCCCTTTCCAGCCAGCAAACGGTCAGCTGTGGGGACCATGCTTGCCAGCATCCTGGCCTGGACTTTGCGTCACGGCCCGGTCGATCACCGACAGTAATTCCTGTTTTGAAAAGGGTTTGGCCAGAGTCTGCGTCACCTCGAACTTGGTGGCGAGCGACAGATAGAATCGGGACTCGACCGATCCTCCTCCGGACATGGCGATGGCCTTGATGTCCGGCCAGGTTCGCCGCGCCTGCCGAACGGTTTCAAGGCCGTCGCGTTCCGGCATCAGCATGTCGATGAGCAGGAGATCCGCCCGATAGTCTTCGAGACAGGTTAGCGCTTCCGCTCCGCTGGCGCAGGTCTTCACTTCGTATTGTTCGGCGGTCAACAGGGCCTCGATCATCGCGCGGATTTGCGAGTCATCGTCCACGACCAGGATGCGCAGGGCCTGTCGGCTTGGCGCGAGATGAGATCCCAGCTCAGATCGCGGGCGCTCGAGCACGTCCCGCACCTTGCACGCGAGGACCTCGTTCGAGACCGGTTTTTGCAGAATATCCCCCAGCCCTTCGAAGGATTTATAGTCGGGAATCTCCGTGTCCGCATAGCCGGTAAGGAACAAGACCCGGAGATCAGGACGGACCTGTTTCAACTGTCGGGCCAGTTCCCATCCGTTCATCTCCGGCATGCCGCCATCCGTCAGGAGGAGGTGAATAGTCTCAGGGTAAGCCGCAGCCTTGGCAAGCCCTGCCGCTCCGTTTTCGGCTTCCAGTACCCGATAGCCCTTCCCCTCCAGCACCGTCTTGGTCAGGGCGCGGACAGCCGGGGCATCCTCCACCAAAAGGATCGTCTCAAATCCCCAGCACTCGCCTGCCGGCATCTGCACCGGAGGGCTGAGCTGGCCGGACGGCGCAGATTGCGGCAGCGTAATCACAAAGGTGGTGCCGGCCCCGATCGTGCTGGCGACTGTGATGGAGCCTCCGCTCCGTTCCACTACGCGATAGACCGTCGCAAGGCCCAGGCCTGTGCCCTTCCCGATCGCTTTCGTGGTGAAAAACGGTTCGAAGATTCTCGCTTGGGTGTTGGTGTCCATACCGACTCCCGTATCGGAGACGGTCAGCGTGATCGATTCGCCCTGACCCGGCGCGCCTCCGAGAGCCGGTTTCTGAGATGTGATGGCCGTTTTGATCGTGAGCTCTCCTCCGGCCGGCATCGCAACGCGCGCATTGACCGCAAGGTTGATCAGCACCTGTTCCAGTCCGACGGCGTCCAGGGTGGCGAAGCAGGGTTGCAATGACAGGATCACTGAGCAGCGGATCTGTTCTCCGAGCAGCCGCTGGAGCAGAGAGGCCGTGTTGGAGACGATCTCGTTCACATCCACGACTTTGGTCTCCAGCTCCTGGTTCCGGCTGAAGGCCAGGAGTTGATTCGTGAGACCCGCCGCCCTGTCCGCAGCCTTTTTGATCTGCTCGACCTTCTGCCAGGCGTCTTTCCTCATATTGGTCTTTGCCAGAAGGAGCTCGCTGTAGCCCTTGATGATGGTCAGCAGATTGTTGAAGTCATGGGCTACGCCTCCCGCCAGCCGGCCCATCGCCTCCATTTTCTGGGATTGGCGCAGTTGCGATTCCAGCAGGGTCCGTTCGGTCAGATCGGCAAAGGTGACGACCACGCCGGTCACTGCTTGCTCCGCGTTGCGTAGCGGAGTCACGACGTATCGCACGGTGAACGCGGTTCCGTCACGACGCCACAAGATATCTTCCTCTAACCCGCAGGGCTGGCCGGTGCGGAGGGAGGTCATAATGGGGCAGCGTTCCAATGTAAAGGCGGTTCCATCTTTACAGGTGTGATGAATGAGCGGATGCAGGACTTCCCCCACGAGGTCGTCCGGTCCGTACCCGAGCATTTGCGCCCCTGCCTGGTTCATGAAGAGGCAGCGGCCGGATGGATCGAGCCCGTAGATGCCGTCCTGCACTGCGTCCAGGATGGCGCGGTAGCGGCTTTGGGTCGCCGTCACGTCGTCGAGCAAATGGGCGACCTCGATCGCCGCACCGGCCTGATGGGTCAGGACGCCGATGAGTTGCTCGTCCAGCTTCGTAAACTCAAGCGGTTCGGTTGTGTGCGTGTCGTTCGACAGACCGGCCGGCGCAACGCCAGCCTGTTTTTCCGTGAGATAAATCCAGCCGAACGTTTTATCGTGGATCCTGATTGCCGTTCCCAGGAATGAATGCATCGGAGGGTGATGAGCAGGGAATCCTACCGACGAGGGATGCAACGCAAGGTCCTTGAGCCGGAGGATGCCCGATTCCTTCGTCAAAGCTCCCAGCAGGCCCTTGCCTGTCGGGAAGGCCCCCATCGTTTGTCTGGTTTTCTCATCGATGCCGAGGGTAATGAATTGCTTGATCTCGGTCCCCTGCTCGTCGAAGATGGCCAGCGCCGCATAACGCGCCCCGGTCAATTGCTGAGCCCCCTGAAGGATGCGGGTCAACAGCACAGGCAACGAGACAGCTTCTTGGACGAGGGCCCTGCTGATGACCGCCAGGGTTGTGAGGCGGACGATTTGGCTCTGCACCTCCCGTTCCATGGTGGCCATCGTGCGCGCCAGCTCCCCCAGCTCGTCTTGTCCGTGAAGGAGCGCGTCAGGCAACGAAGAGAGAGGAGGAAGGAGCGAAGGGGAATCAGTGTCCAGGGATAGCACCCGCGATTGGGCAATCACAGCTTCGGCATGGGCGATTAATTGGGAGACCGGCGCCAGCAGACGGCGCTGAATGACGAAGCCGAGCGATACAATCCCTCCCAGCATGAGCAGGCCGGTGATGCTCCAGAGTCCCCATATCTGGAGCCCTTGCCCTGCCGCCAGTTGCGGCGGATAGACTTCCACCCGCCATCCCAGTCCCGGCCACCTCGAAAAACCTGACGAGACCGCTGTCGCCGCTGGCGCGCCGGGGATGGCTGGTCCAATCGTGAGAATGGGATTTCCGGAGAGAGCTTTCAACGTGAGGGAGGGAGTCGCGGATGTTGCCGCTGGCGCCTGCGAGCCGATCAGCGCCTCCCGCAGAGGTGCGAGCGCCATCCGGGCCGACCAGACGCCCAGGAGGTTCCCGTTGCGATCTCGGATGGGCGCGGAGAAACTCATTACGGGGCCATGGTCACGACCCGTTCGGTTAACCAAGGCATCGTCGTGATAGTCCTCCACTTGCACCGGCTCTGAACGGGACAGCATCTGTTGAAACCAGGCCTCGTCTTTGACCGACTCGCCAATCATTTCCTGAGCCGTCGCAGGCTGGCCTTTCCCATCGCGCGTACTGGCGGCAATGATTTTGCCTCTGTTGTCGGTCACCAGGGCCAGCGCATAGTAGGGAGCATAGGCGGTCAGCAATTCGTTCGTCAGCGGTTCAAGCGACGCGCGATCGAAGGGGCGGGATTGGCTGAGATGGGAGAAGACGATCGCATCGCCGTAACGCTCAAAAACGAGGCGGTCCAATACCGTGATGGCTTGCCGCGCTTCCACTTCCGCGCCGGAGAACTTCGTTTCGGCGAGATCCCGTTGTGTGAGCGTGAAGACCCACAGGCTTGTGCCCACCACTGGGATCACGAGGAGGAATAATCCTAGCCCTATTTTAAGGGACAACCGGCTCGGCAGCCAGTTTGGCGGGGAGCCACTCACAGAATTCGATGTCAGTAATGCCATTTTTCGCCTGCAGGGTCTATAGATTCGCCGGGCAGAAACCGATAAAGACGTACGGACAATCGCGAGTGTAGCCAATCATCTGATGGCGCAATATGACTTAAGT
>SXPO01000045.1 GCA_005793285.1 Nitrospiraceae bacterium | reverse complement strand
CGCGTAATGTGGCTGAAGCCGTCATCAACAGCAGAAAATAATTGAGGTAATCGAGAAATGGCCAAGGAAAAATTTGAATAGTGGGCCGTCACGCCGAACCGCGCCGACGCCACCTGCTTGATATACGAATTCTTGGAGTCGCCGTTCGGCAGCGGCTTGAACCGCTCCGGATCTTCGCCGCCCTCACCGGTGTTGCTCTTGCCGCCGAGACGGTTCATGGCAACGGCCAGCGTTTCGTGTGCTTCCTTGCTGATTGATCCGAACGACATGGCGCCCGTATTGAAGCGCTTCACGATCTCGCTCGCCGGCTCGACCTCGTCGATCGGCACCGCCGCCGGCGCAAACGTGAAATCAAGCAGGCCCCGCAAATTGGAGCGCCGTTTGCTTTCGTCGTTCACGAGCTGCGCGAATTCGGCGTAGGTCTTCGGATCGTTCGACTGGCTGGCATGCTGCAGTTTGTAAATCGTATCCGGGTTCCAGTTATGGTGTTCCCCCTGGATACGGTAGTGGATCTCACCGCCGAACTCGAGCTGACGAATCGCCGCCGGCTCATAGGCGACATGATGACGGCGTAAGGTTTCTTCGCCGATCTCGTCGATGCCGACGCCTTCCACACGCGACGGCGTGCCGGTGAAGTAGCGATCGATGAGTTCGTGGTTCAACCCGATCGCTTCAAAAATCTGCGCCCCGCAATAGGACTGCACGGTCGAGATGCCCATCTTGGAAAAGATCTTCAGCAGGCCCTTGTTGATGGCCTTGATGAACTTGCCTTCCGCCGTCTGCGCGTCGAGCCCTTCCGGCAGATAATTGTCGCGCTCCATATCGACGAGCGTCTCGAAGACGAGATAGGGATTGATCGTGCCGGCGCCGTACCCGATCAGGCAGGCAAATTGATGCACGTCGCGCGGCTCGCCGGTTTCGAGAATCAATCCGACCGCGGTCCTCGTACATTCGCGGACGAGGTGATGGTGAACGGCAGAAATGCCCAGCACGCTGGGAATCGGCGCCCAGTTCTCATCGACGCCACGATCGCTGAGGATCAGGAATTTATAGCCTTCCTTGATCGCCTGCGAAGCCGCCTGACACATGGCGTCGACCGCCGCGCCGAGTCCGGCCGGCCCTTCAGCGACAGGGAACAGCATGCGGAGCGTCTTGCTCTTGAAATGCGGATCGGAGATGCCGCGGATCTTCGCCAAATCGGCGTTCGTCAGAATCGGCTGCTGCACCTTGATGCGGCGGCAAGACTCCGGCGACTCATCCATCAGGTTGGGCTTCGGGCCGATGTTGGTCACCAGCGACATCACCAGCTGCTCGCGGATCGGGTCGATCGGCGGATTCGTTACCTGTGCGAAGAGTTGCTTGAAATACTTGAAAAGCAGCTGCGGCCGATCGGACAACACCGCGAGCGGCGTATCTGTTCCCATCGACGAGATCGCTTCTTCGCCGGTCACGATCATCGGCGTGATGACCATCTTCAGCTCTTCGACCGTATAGCCGAAGGCCTGTTGGCGCTGGCGAATCGTGGGGTGGTCCGGCTGCGGCACGTTGAGCGGTTCCGGCAATTCGTCAAGCGAAACCCCGTACTGCGTGACCCAGCTGCGATAGGGTTTGCGGCCGACGATGTCGGCTTTGATCTCTTCGTCGTCGATGATGCGGCCTTGCACCGTATCGACCAAAAACATGCGGCCCGGCTGGAGCCGGCCCTTCATGCGAATGTCTTTGGCCTCCGCCGGCAGTACGCCGGCTTCGGAAGCCAGCACGACCGTTCCGTCCGTCGTTACTTGATAACGGCAGGGACGCAGGCCGTTGCGGTCCAACGTCGCGCCGATCATTTTACCGTCGGTGAAACAGACCGCCGCCGGGCCGTCCCAGGGTTCCATCATCGCGGCATGGTACTGATAGAACCCGCGACGATCGAGATCCATGTGCGAGTTCGCGACCCAGGGCTCCGGAATCAGCATCATCATCGCATGGGGTAATGAGCGCCCGCCCAGCAAGAGAAATTCGAGCGCATTGTCCAGGCAGGCCGAGTCGCTCTGCTGCTCATAGACGATGGGGAAAAGCTTTTCCATGTCTTTCCCGAACAGGTCAGAATGGAGGCGTCCCTGGCGGGCCTTCATCCAATTGACATTGCCCTTGAGCGTATTGATCTCACCGTTGTGGCAAATATGCCGATAGGGATGCGCCAACGGCCAGGTCGGGAACGTGTTCGTGCTGAACCGCGAATGGACGAGCGCCAGCGCGCTCGCCATACCGGTGTCGTTGAGATCTTGATAGTAGGCCGCCATCTGATGCGGCAACAGCAGACCCTTGTAGACGATCGTACTGGCTGAGAGGCTGGGAATATACACATGCTCGCGGCCTTGAATCGCCGAATCGCGGATCGCGGTTTCGATCAACTTGCGGATGACGTAGAGCTTCCGTTCGAATTGCGCTTCGTTCAGCGCGTCACGGGCAATGAACACCTGGCGCATGAACGGTTCGGTTTTCCGCGCCTGCGCCCCGATGCTGTCGCTCTTGACCGGCACATCGCGCCAGCCAAGCAAGCGCGCGCCTTCATTCTCGATGATCGTGGCGAAGAGTCTCTCGCATTGTTGGCGAGATGTATGCGCGGGCGGCAAAAACACTTGGCCGACCCCGTACTCACCGGCGCCGGGAAGGATGACCCCGACATCACCGGCGACGCGCCGCAGAAATTCATGGGGAACTTGGAGGAGAATACCGGCGCCGTCGCCGGTGCAGGGATCGCATCCCTGGGCGCCGCGATGGGTCAGGTTTTCCAGAACTTGAAGTCCCTTGCGAACGATGTCGTGCGACTTCTGTCCTTTAATGTTTACGACGAACCCCACACCGCAGGCGTCCTTCTCATGCCGGGGGTCATAGAGCCCTTGTTTACGGGGAAATCCTGGAACGTTCATGTCCCCTATCCCATTCACAATGTAGAGAAGTTTCTCAGTCTGACGGAGGCGCGTTACGCGAGGAGATTTGGACTGACTGAACTCCGTGCTCTCCGGCTAAATCCTTCAGCCGAGTGTCACGGGGGAACTTACTGGATGGGTCCTTCGTCTGTCAAGATTGCGCCGGTCGACCAGCCAACCGTTGCTTGACTTTGTTTCCTGCTCTGCCCTACCATCCGGCACCATGACTCGAGGTCCTGTGCTTTCAACTGTGAACACCATGGCGGACGTATGGGATGCCTATCGCCATGAACTGGACGGAGTTGAAGATCGGGTCAATAAGAATCTGGACTCCAGTGTCGCCCTCGTCAATACCGTTGCCGCTCAAATTTTAAGCGGCGGCGGAAAGCGCGTCCGGCCCCTGCTGCTTGTGCTGAGCGCCCGCCTGTGTGGGTACGCCGCCAACGAGCACCAACAACTCGGCAGCCTGGTCGAATTTATCCATACCGCCACTCTGCTGCACGACGACGTGGTCGATGAAGCCGATCTTCGCCGCGGCAAACGAACTGCGCGCAAGGTCTGGGGCAACCAAATCAGCATTCTCGTCGGCGACTACCTCTATACCCAAGCCATGTGTCGAGTCATCGAATTTCGCAGCCAAGAGATCAACGAGGTGCTCGCGGAAGCCTGCAAGAAGATGGCGGAGGGCGAAGTCCTCCAACTCTACTACAACGGCAATCCGAATCTACCTGAGAGCGACTACATCAAGATCGTTGAGCATAAAACTGCTGGGTTGATCGCGGCCGCCTGCCGCATGGGCGCCATTCTCGCCGAGGCATCCGACGCACAGCAGGAGGCGCTGTTCCGCTTCGGCCAATATCTGGGCATCGCCTTCCAGGTCGCCGACGACACCTTAGATTACACCGCGAACGGCGCAGCCCTCGGCAAAACGATCGGGCAGGATCTGCGGCAGGGCAAAGCAACGCTTCCACTGCTCCACTTGCTGCAACAGTGCTCCGAGGAAGACCGCCGCATGATCAAGGATCGAATGGAGACCAGAACATTGAGCGCCGAGGATCTGGAGCGCATTCTGTTCCTGATGAACGACTATGGGTCGATCACGTACGCGATGGACCGGGCCAATACCTATATCGCCGCCGCCAAGCGCGAACTCGATCTTTTCGAGGACGGTCCCGTCCGGCGCACCCTGACGGTCACCGCCGACTACATGATTACCCGCGACCGATAACCGTTCTTCCCGCCTGCCTATCCGCCGCAGACCGGCCTTGGAAAGAACGCTGCCACAGTGGAGGGATCTCCTTCCCGTCGTCATCGAGCCATTCATCGTCAGCCACACACAGCAGGGAGCCATGCATGTCACAGATTCTTCCGTTTCAAGGTACATTGTACGACACCACCATCGTTGGCAATATCGAACACTTAGTCGCGCCTCCGTACGACATTATCGATACGGCCGGTCAACAGGCGCTCCATGACCGGCATCCACAGAACATCATCCGTCTGGAATTAGGGCTCGACCGGGCCGGTGATAGCCCCACCGACAATCGCTATACTCGCGCCGGCGCTGCGTTGCACGAGTGGATCAAGGGCGGCGCGCTCAAGCGGGACCGAGAACCGGCCATCTACTACCACACGATCGAATACCGTCCGCCTTCATCAGGACCGGGCGCGCCCACGAAGCTTCTCCGCGGGTTTCTCACCGTCGTGAAACTCGAAGCGTTAGATTCTGGCCACATCTATCCGCACGAAAACACGCGCGCCGCCGCAAAGACCGATCGGTTGAACTTGATCGAAGCCTGCCGTGCAAACTTCAGCCCCATTTGGTCGCTCTACTCCGATCCGCAAGGAGCCATCATTGGATTGCTCGAAACCGTGACGAAGGGGACGCCGGCCCGATACGACTTCCAGGACGATGCTGGGTGCCGGGAACGTCTCTGGGCCGTGACCGATGCGGCGGTACTCAAGCAGATCGTGGACCAGATGCAGAGCAAACCGCTCTTCATTGCGGACGGGCACCATCGGTATGAAACCGCCCTGAACTATCAAAAGCTCCGCCGGCAAGCTGGCTCACCGGCAGGCCTCCAGCCCTACGACGGCGTCTTGATGCTGCTGGCCCCGCTCGAAGATCCGGGCCTGACGGTACTGCCTACACACCGGGTCACCACCACTCCGCTGCCCCCGTATGATCGCGTCACAGCGCTGTTGGGCGACACCTTCGACTTTCAGGAATTCCCCTATACATCCGAAACGAAAGACAGCGTCCGCGCACAGTTCCTGGACACTTTGCGGACGAATGGACGAACCGCACCGGTTTTCGGCATCGCCTTGAAGGGAGACAGCCGCTATCTCGCACTCACGTTGAAACCGGCCCATCGCCCGTCCTCCCAGGCGTCTCCGCGCGCAAGACTCGACGTCACGCTGCTGCAACAACTCATCGTCGCCAAGCTCTGCCCCACACAACAGGAACAAGAATCAATCCTCTACACCAAGGACGACCACGAAGCCCTCAACTGGGCTGCCCAAGGAACCGGAACCGGCGCGCTGTTGCTCAACGCGACGAAGGTCGGCGAAATCCAAGCCGTCGCAACCGCCGGCGAGCGCATGCCGCACAAATCGACCTATTTCTATCCGAAACCCCTGACGGGACTGGTCATCAATGTGATGGAAGGGTAAGCGACGGCATGGGGGAGTCGCTCATCGTGCTCGCGCACCCCGCACGCAAGAATTCATCAACGGTTCACATTGAGGACGGTGCTCGGTGCATGCGCACAGTGATCCGCGACTCCCCCACGCCCTCTGAGCGAGAGGGACAAGGACGTGACCGCCAAAATATTGATTGTTGATGACGATGCCGATATCGTCACCATGTTGGAAGACCGGCTCCACTCCCTCGGCTACAGCACGGTGGCTGCGCGGGACGGGCGGGAGGCGCTGGAGCAGATCGCACAAGAATCGCCCCACCTCGTGTTGCTGGACTTGACGCTGCCTAAACTCTCCGGCCTTGATGTACTGAAACAACTGAACCAGTCGAAACACACGGAGACCTTGCCGGTCGTCGTGATGACCGCCCACGGTTCAATCGACGCCGCCGTCGACGCCATGAAAGAAGGG
>SXPO01000044.1 GCA_005793285.1 Nitrospiraceae bacterium | reverse complement strand
TTTCTGAGTCAGCTGAAAGGCCAGTTCGTCGGTGATCAGATCGTGTGGGGACAGGTGCAGGATATTCAGCGGGCGATCGGACCGCTTCAGCAGCATTCAGCCGAGCGGGTGCTGTTGGAACGTTTGGATCAGTGTTTCCGGATCTTTCTGGACTTTTCGCTGGAGGATCGACGCCGGGTTCAGCGGCTGATGACCACGCTCACACAGGGAATGGAAATGGATTTAAGCGCCTTTCCTGGACAGACCGTTGAGGACCTCACGGCTCTGAAGACCGTCGATGATCTGGACCGCTATACGTATTATGTCGCCGGGTGTGTGGGGGAGTTTTGGACGGATCTGATGTGTGCCCATCGGAAGGCGCTGGCCTCATGGAACGTGAGAGAGATGTCGGCAGTCGGCGTGCGATTCGGGAAAGGCCTGCAACTGACGAACATCGTGAAAGACGTCGCGCACGATCTTCAGAAGGGGCGGTGTTATGTGCCTGAGCCGATGCTTGCCGAGGCAGGGCTCACACCGAGGGATTTGTTGGATCAGCAGAATCTTACAAGATTCCGGCCGGTGCTGAGCAAGCTTGTTCGTATGGCCACCGAGCATCTCGACCAAGGGTGGCTCTATACGATGGCAATCCCGCGCTATGAAACGAGGCTCCGGCTATCCTGCATGTGGCCGATTCTTTCCGGGGGCGAGTCGTTGAAGCTGGTGATGAATTCTCCGGATCTTCTGAACCCTGCGGTGAAGGTGAAAATTCCGCGCAGCACAGTCTATCGCATCATGGCGATGACGACCGGCACCGCCGCCTGCGGTTATTCCGGAACAGCCTACTGGGGGCATTTGCGAAAGCAGATCGCGTAAACCGAAGCTGAGAGGGCTTTTCTTTTCTCTCTGTTTTTCAAGGGGTGGCCTGGTTGGTTTCCGCCTGCGCGCATCGAGCGACCACCGCATGATCGTGGGGGCTCGGCGAGCAACGGGAACTTACCAGGCTATCCCGTCTTTTTCTGCGGCTCCAGCAGCTTGTCGCCCTTTTTGAAGACGCCGAAGATGGCTTGCGACGGACAGGCATCCAGGCAGAGCCGACAGCTCTCCAGGCAACGCGATGGGTCGAATTTGTACGGAGGCGTCGAAAGCCAGGCGCCGGTTGGGCAGATAGGGACGCAAATAGCTTGGTGTGTGCAGCGGTCCGGGTGGCGGATGAGGTGATCACGGATGATCATCATGGGTTTGACTCCTTCAAAGAGACCTTGCGAAAAGATCTCAAACATATTCTTGTTGGGGAGACTGCTCACTTCCACTCCTGTACGAGGGCTTTCAGGCGCGCTTTCAATTCGGGAATCGCGTCGACATTATTCTGAATCGCGCCGATAATTTTTTCCAGCCTGGCCGAGCGGAGCGCATCCTTGTCCTTCTGCGCCAGCCGATCATACTCCTTATAGGCGTCTTGATGCCTAGGTTCCAGGTACTTTCTGGCGTCTATGAGGGCTTGACCCAGCTCCCAGGCTTCAGGAGCCAAGGGTGGCCCGACAAAAAACGTCCCGTCGGTGAATGTCACGACAACGGCGCCCTGTTTACCTGTCAGAGGGGTCACTGCTTCAATGGTTTTCCCCTGGCAGCCCTGCCACTCCAGCCGCAGTCCTGGAAATTGTTTCGTGAAGGCCACTTTTTCGAAGTTGGCCTTCCATTTGTCTTCGGTTGCCATTGGACTCGATGATTCTACGATGTCAGGGTTTCTTAAGCGGAACGAGTAAGTCAGGAGCCGGATGGTCCGGCATGAGCAATCTGGTTACAATCTCGCCCTTAATGACATGCCGCTCCATGATCTCGGTCACATCGGCTTCTGTGCCCACCCAGTACCAGACCCCTTCCGGATAGATGACGACGCTGGGCCCCATGTCGCAATGGTCGAGGCATCCAGCCTTGTTTGCGCGGACGGCCCCTTTGAGATTCAGCCGTTTCGTTTCACTCTTGAAATGGGCGTGGAGCTTTTCCGAACCCAAGTTCGCGCAGCAGCCGCGCGGATCGTCCTTGGGGCGCTGGTTGGTGCAGACAAAGATATGACGTTGGAATGGCGGCATAGGCAGTCGTGTTAGACCGGCATCGTAGCCGTATTGAGACGTTCCATCAACAATTTTACGTCTTGGCCTGCGAGCAGCGTTGAAGGCTCCTGCGCGGCGCTCAGAATAGTCATGATTTCCCGCAGCCGGACGGATGCGCGGAGAAACTCGTCACCCTTCGAGAGCTCCGATCCCTGGCCCGCGCTCAGCTTGTCGTATTCGGCGCGGATATCGCGGAAGTCTCGTTGTAAGTTTTTGTGCATCGAGCAGGCCGCGCAATACCATTTGGGGCTTTGATCGGAGGAAGGGGAAAGACGGTCATAGGGACGGCCAAAGAAGTCTTTGCCCAGTGAAAACTTCATCAGCGGGCCGCCGGAGGCGCCGCAAGCCTGACAGATTCCATTGTCCATTGTTCTCTCCTTGCCATTCCGTTGAATCGACACGAGCGCGCGCATCTTACACCAGGGGTTTTTCAGGTGTCCAGTTGCGCGAAGCGCTTGGCGATATTTCATGAATTGCTTTTGCCGACCGGCCAGCAGACATTTGCTATTACCGATAAAGGAATGGCACGATCCATTAACATGACAGAAGTCTCGACGCTGGCGGAAGCGTACGAAGTGGTAACCGGCTAACCGTTCAGGCCTGTTCAATAGGTGCAGAATGATTATTGGTGTTCCCAAAGAAATCAAAGATCATGAATATCGTGTCAGCCTCACGCCGGAGGGGGCGTCGGCGTTGTGCCATGCCGGCCATGAGGTGTGGGTCGAGCCGAGGGTCGGGCAAGGGAGCGGGTTTGCCGACGACGAGTATCGCAAGGCCGGGGCCTTGATCGCTAGATCAAAGGAGGAGGTGTTTGAGAAGGCCGGCTTGATTGTGAAGGTCAAAGAGCCGTTGCTTGCCGAATGTCAGCTGTTTCGCCCAGGCCAGGTCCTGTTCACCTATCTGCATTTGGCCTCGTTCCCTGATCTGACCAGGGCGTTGTTGGAGAAGAAGGTGACGGCGATTGCCTACGAAACGACCGAGGCCAAAGACGGCAGCCTGCCGATGCTCAAGCCGATGAGCGAAATTGCCGGGCGGATGTCGATGCAGGTCGGCGCGCATTACCTTGAGAAGACGCATGGCGGCCGGGGTGTGCTGTTGCCCGGGGTGCCGGGCGTGGAGTCGGGCAAGGTGGTGGTGCTCGGCGCCGGTGTCGTGGGGACATCGGCGATCCGCATTGCCGTGGGGATGGGGGCCCAGGTAACGGTCATCAATCTTGACGTCGCGCGGCTACGGTACTTGGACGATTTGTATCGAGGCCGGATTGTGACATGCGTGGCCAGTCCAGCCGCCATTGAACGGGCCGTGTGTGAGGCGGATCTTGTGATCGGCGCCGTGCTTGTCCCTGGTGCAAAAGCGCCCAAGATGGTTTCGCGTTCTACGGTCTCGCGGATGAAACCCGGGTCCGTCGTGGTGGATGTCTCTGTCGATCAAGGCGGCTGTTTCGACACGACGAAGCCGACAACCCATTCTGAGCCGATCTATGTCGTCGACGGGGTGGTCCATTATTGTGTCGCTAATATGCCCGGCATTGTGCCGCGTACGTCGACGCTGGCGCTGACGAATGCCACCTTGCCGTATATGGTCCGGCTTGCGTCGGACGGGGTTGATCGGGCGATCGGCGCCGATCCTGGATTGGCCAAAGGGGTGAATGTGAAAGACGGCCTAGTGACGTGCCAGGGTGTGGCGGATGCTCATGGGTTGCGTTTTACCCCCATCTTGTAAGACAATCGCTTTCCCGCTTCCTGTTTCTCTCGCTCTTGTCGGGGCGTAGCGCAGCCCGGTAGCGCACTGCGATCGGGACGCAGGGGTCGGAGGTTCAAATCCTCTCGCCCCGACCACACAGCACTTCGTCTGATCCGCCGGCGAACACTCTTCATCGCTCGGTCTTCATCTCGCTCGAACTTCGGCGTGTCATCAGCCGGTGATTTGGTATGAGCCGACTACGCAGCGGGTGTCTTGCGGTGAGTGAATCGCGAAGACAAACCGGCGCCGGACCGAACTGATGGCCCGGGCAAAAGAGTTGCCTGACAAAGAGCAAACTGTTATTGTGTCGCGGTTTGGACTCGATGGAGATGAAGCAAGAACGCTGGTAGAAATCGGCCGCCAGCTGGGATTGACCCGTGAGCGGGTCAGGCAGATCGAAATGATGGCGTTGGTTCGGATGCGGAATACTATCGAGCAAAAAACCATGACCCAAGCGGACCTGCTGTAATTCTGTGACTGCGCTCAACTACAGATCGTTCATCCGCGAAGTGCCGGATTTCCCCAAGCCCGGTATCCTCTTTTACGACATCACGACGTTGCTCAAGAATGCCGCTGCGATGCGGAGCCTGGCCGATGAATCGGCGAGCCGGTATCAGGAGTGTGGAGTGGCCAAGGTGGTGGGCATCGAGTCTCGCGGGTTCATCTTTGCGGGAATCCTGGCGGCGCGTCTGGGCGCCGGATTCGTCCCAGTCCGCAAACCAGGGAAGCTTCCAGCCGATTGCTACGAAGTGAAATATAGCCTCGAGTATGGCGTGAATTCTCTGGCGATCCACAGGGATGCGATCGGCATGGGAGAGCGTGTGCTTATTGTCGATGACCTCCTTGCCACGGGAGGAACGGCTGAAGCAACGGTCAATCTGGTCCGTCAGCTCGGCGGAGAAATCGTCGGGCTTGATTTTCTCGTCGAGCTCAAGGGCTTGAATGGGCGCCTCAAGCTTGCCGAGTACGACGTGCATTCGACCATCATCTATCCGTAGGTATCCTCCAAGGATCGCGCCATATCCTCTTGTCAAACCTGAGGTGTCGTGATATAGATGCCGGAATTTTTTGGCATCTCCAAACGTCTCAGGAGTGAGTGGGAGCGTCATGGCTAGGAAAATCCAAGCCAAGAAGAAGCCGGCAGCCAAGGCAAAGCCCAAATCTGTTCGGCCCGTTCAGGGAAAGTCAAAGCCAGCGGCCGCTGTGGTGACGGTGAAAGCGGCGGTTGCAGCCGCTGTCGAGAAACCAGCTCCGGCGGTGGTCGTGGCCGAACC